>JANXSB010000533.1 GCA_025352865.1 Chthoniobacter sp.
CAGGATTCCGGCGCGGTGTGCGCGGGCCGCGATCCAGCCGAGAACAAACGGCACGGCGACGGTGACTGGGAGAAGCCGGCGCAGCGCGGCGCCGCCCGCATGGGTGCTGGTGACGCGGGCCATGAGCCCCTCGCCGGGCCGCACACACAGCACGCCCGAACTCACGATGAAAAAATTCGCCGCGGTGGGCAGCGCCATCGCGATGAAAGTGGACAGCCGGTAGAGTTTTTCGATGCCGTACGCGTAACCCGTCAGCGCCAGCAACGAAAGCAGCGCCGCTGCCAAAGCGAACCCCTGCGCCGCCCGCGGGCTTCGGCCCGCCGGTGCCGCGGCCAGCCACATGGCGGTGCTGACCAAGACGAGATCGAAGGCCGTCGTCGGGGCCACCAGGTTATTCGCCACGCTTTCCGTGAAGAAAATCGTGTCGATTTTCCACTCCCAGCCGGTCGCGTAACGCAGAAGCACGAGCAGACCGGCGCCGCCGGCCAAGGCCGCGCACGCTCGCGCCACGATGCCGTGGCGGATGGCCGCGAGCGCGATTCCCAAGGCGATAAAGGAAAGCGCCGTGACGGGATTCATCGCCACGAATCCAGGCAGGACGCGCTTGAAGCGTTCGATCTCGAAGACCCAGCCGGCCAGCACCACGCACGGAATGGCGGTGGCGATGACCGCGGCGATCAGAGGCCACGCCTGCAGCCGTGCCACGAGAGTTTCACCGGTTGGGGGAGTGGTGGGATTCATCATCGGCGAAACGCGGGGCGGCAGCGCCCACAGGGCTAGATTTTCAGTTTCTCCACGAGGTGCTTCAGCTTTTCCCCGAGGCTCTCGAGCTGGCGCGCCGCACCCTCGACCTGCCGGGTGCTGGTGACGGCCTGCGCGCTCGCGGATTTGATGCTCTCCATGGCCATCGCCACCTGCTCCATGCCGGCGAACTGCTGCCGGCTCGTAGCCGCGATCTGCGCCGCCGCCTGCGCCGCGCCCGCGATGCTCTCGGCGAGCGCCGCGATCGACTGGCCCGTGGCCTCGGATTGCTCGACGCCGGCTTCGACCGCCTTGCCGCCCTGCTCGGTGGCGAGCACGGCGCTGCCCGTCGCTTTTTGGATTTCGCTCAAAATCGCGCGCACTTTCGTGGTCGCCTGCTTGGATTGTTCGGCGAGTGTTTTCACCTCCTGCGCGACGACGGAAAAACCGCGTCCCTCGTCGCCAGCCTTCGCAGCTTCGATGGCGGCGTTGACGGCGAGCAGCTTCGACTGCGCGGCGAGGTCGTCCACGCTCGCGATGATTTCGCCGATGGTCTGGCTCTGCGCGCTCAGGCCGAGGATGCACTCGGCGATCGCCGCCATCTGGTCGCGGATGCCGTTCATGCCCTCGATTGTCTGGTTGACGGACTGCTTCCCGCCTTTCGCCACGTCCGCAGCATGCTGCGCCTGCTCGGAGACGGTCTTGGCGCGCTCGCTCGAAAGCTGGGAAGTCTGCCGCACTTCCTCGACGGTGGTGGTGGTCTGGCTCACCGCGGTGGCGGCGTCATTGGCGCTGGCGGAAAGTTCGCGCGTGGCAGTCACGATCTGGCTGGCCGAGGTGGCGAGGACGCTGGCCGCGGCGCTCATCTCGCTGGTCTGCTGGCGGAGGGATTCATTGGCGTGCTCGAGCGCGCCGGTGCGTTCCTCGATGTCGCCGAGCATTTGGTTAAAGACGTCGGTGAGCGTGCCGAGTTCGTCGGCCCCGAGCTTGGTCGCCCGCGCCGTGTAGTCGCGCGTTTGGATGATGTTTTTCGCGGTGTCCGTGAGGGCGAAAATCGGGCGCGTGATGAGCCGCTGGAGGGCGGAGGAAAAGATGAGCGAGAGGAGCAGCGAGCCGAGCAGGATGAGCCCGGAAAGCCGCGCGTAAGTCTGGAGCTTGTCGCTCAGTTCATTGAGATCGGCGCGGACATAAATTGTGCCGAGGCGTTTGTCGTTGAGCACGACGGGCTGGATCACCACGAGGCGGTCGGTCGAAAAGCGCGTGCCGTCGGCTTCGGGGGATGACGGCACGACGGACTGGGATCCTTTCCGCGTATAGGTCGAAAAGGGCATCCCTTCTTCATTGTAAAGACACGCGGCTTCGACCGATGGGTCGGCGCTCAATGCCTGGAGGTTCTCGGCGGCCTCGTCCTTATTGTGGAAGGTAAGCATGGCCGTGCTGTTTCTTGCCAGCATGTCGGCGAGCACCTCGAGATTGCCCGCCATGCCCTTGCGGAAAGTCGCGCGTTCGTAAATAAGGAAGGCGGTGCAGGCCGCGAGCAGCGCGATGAGTGTGGTGCCCAGCATGGTCACCATCATCTTCCTTCGGATCGGCAAATCTCTAAAGTGTGTCATGACCGTGGATGAGTTACCAACTGCCGACCCGGCTGGCGAGTTTCAAAAGCCGCGAACTGATTTCGAGGCCGCCGCGCTGCGCGGCTCCGGTGTTAATTTCAAAGCGCACCTTGTCGCCCGCGGTCGTGAAACCGATGGCACCGCCCTGTTTCACAAAGCCCTCCATTTCGCCGACCAGGAGTACGCCCGCGCTGGCGAGGCCGCCGATGTTTCCCCGCTCCGAGCCCGAGACAAAGACGACCTGGCAGCCCTTCATGTCCTCGATTCGCCGGGAGCGTTTGATCGCGATTTTGCGACCGCCCACGGTCTTGCCCTGCACGGCCCGGTCGAGGGCTTCGCCAAAGAGATCGTCCCCGAGGACACCGATCACGATCGGCGCACCCGGTCCGGCGAACGCCGAGCCCGGCCAGGTCACAAACTCCGGAAAGTTTGCGAGAAAGGCCGCCTTGAGCTGGTACTCCGAAACCTGCGCCCGTGCCGGCGGAAGAAGCATCGCGCAAAAGGCGAGCACCAGCAGGGCAACCCGATGCCACATGGCTCGGAACCGGATGGCTGTGGAAAGTGTATGATGATGGGTT
>JANXSB010000109.1 GCA_025352865.1 Chthoniobacter sp.
CGTCGATGAGATCGCACCGCAGAGCTGATGGCCGCCGTCCGCGCGGTTCTCGATACAAACGTCGTCATCGCCGCCCAGCGGAGCAGCGCACGGCCTACGAGGGGCACCGGTTTGCGAGTCATGCCCTACCAAACGTGCGAAGAAATCCGATTGCTTCCTGACGCGTTGGGAATGTGGCTTCGATTTTCGCTCCGTTGTTGAAACGAACCACGATTTCGAACATTTCCCGCTGCTCGGCATCTTCTCGGATGCGAGACGACCTCTCTTCCTCGATCAAGTAGGCAATCGCGCTCTCGACATCCGCGTATTCAGTCGAGTGGCCGCGGAGAATTGCCAGGCGGACTGAAACGACGCCGCGGAGCAGCGATGCTTCCAGCCGCGCTTGGAACTCAGCAACCTGAGCGGCATGAAGTCGATAGAGTGACTTCAAGAAACGTTCAGTTGTCGCCGGTTGCGGCAGCGCCTCCCATTTCGTTATCTTCCGGCGGAACTCGTCCTCGGTCGTGACGCTATCCACCGACGCCGCGTCGATCCCGACCTCGTGAAATGCCTCGATGATTGAGTCGTATGGGATGTGAAGAACCGAGAATCCTTTCGACTCCAATTGAGCCAAGGCGTTGCGGGTGAACTCGCCGGAAAGCACGGCACCGCAGAATGGTTGATGGCGCGCGAACGTCAGCGCGACGGGTATGACCGCCGATTCAATCTCTTGGACCTTATTCTTCGAGTGCTTGGTGTATCTGCGCCATGCTGATTCTATGAACGCCACCGGCACGCCGACCGCGTCGTCTGTGCCACCACGTTCAAGCACGTAATCAAGGTCGTGGCGATTGCCGTAGGAATCCTGCCAGGTTACTTTCGACAAATCTTTGCCGCCTAGCTTCGCTCGCGCGCGGCGTGGCTTTTTGTAGTCGAGGTAAAGCCCGTGTTTCTCAGCGACGCTCCTGAGCATACCGAGGACGAATTGCTCAAAGATGTCGCCAATCATCTGTCCCCAACGATGCGCGTGCGATTCAGCCATAGGTTATCCGCAAACCCAGAGATGGCCTTCGCAAAGCGGCACGCGGTGCTTGCGGTTCTTCCACTTATTGTTTCGGTCGCGAAGCTTCTCGAAGTTCCATGATTCAAAACCAGCGGCCAGCGCCAGTTTGCCGAGCCATTCGATGACCGGCACGTAAACGCCATAAGGTGCGGAATCGCCGATGACGAAGCAGACTTCCGACGGCGACGCGCAAACTCGCCGAAGCGCCTGCCACGTCTGAGCCATATCGAGAAAGTAACAAGCAATCATGTTGTTGTAGGTCTTCTTGCCGCCACGCTCCAACCGCACCGAGGAAAGCTCGCGGCAAACCGGCACGATCTCATCGCGAATGGGCGCAAGCTCCGGCGCAGCCAGCACTTCGTCGAGATTCACGGAATTGGGTGGGACGTGCTGAGAGCACGCGCGCACCAGGTGTCTCCGAACCGTTTCCTGAAGATCGCCCCAGCCGCGAATCTCACCCATGAACGCCATCTCCAATCGCGTGGCATCGGCATAGTCGTAGTTGTTCGCGTATGGCGGCGAGGTGATGACCATCGTGGCCCAACCGTCCGGCACGGAAGCGCACTTGCGCGCATCATCCACGCGCAATTTCGCGAGCGGCTTGGCGCGATGCGCCATGAAACGGATGTCGGCGGCAATCATCTGCACCACCTTGCGCAACGTGATTTCGGGCGGCGGAGGCACGGTCTTGCGTCGTCCCGGCAACACATATTGCCACGGCGCTGTGCCCGCTTCGGAAACAACGCGCAGCGATGACACAAGCGCCATCCACAGCAGTCCAGCTTCGGGCGAACCGTCCTGCTCGACCTCGACGGCCTGACGGAAACGGTCCAAATAATCCAGCGTCTCCAGCCCGTAACACTTCCCTATGATCTCCGGGTAATGATCCGTTTGCGCCGTCGCCTTCCGGGCAAATCCGAATGCCCTCTCGGCTTTGGAGATGAACCGATCCGGGTCGGTGGCGTAACTCAACTTGGCTTGCGCCACTCGATGCACGAACGGATGCGCTTCGATGCCATAGGACGGAACATCCATTTCATCGCACGCCAGACAAGTCGTCCCAGAACCGACGAACGGGTCAAGCACCCGAAGGTCGCTGCCACCGCGTTCGGCAAGCAGCCACTTCACCCACTCCGCCGAAAAGCCCGCGCTGTAACGAAACCACCGGTGAATCGGCAACCGCATGTTGTTGAGAAAATTGGAAGTGTGTCCGACGACATCCAGCGCGGGACGGACCTCTTTGGCTTCCTGATCGGCTTCAAACAAGTCGAGCACGGCTTGCTCGTAAGCTTCGCGAAGAACGAGCAACACGGGGTCCGCTTCGGGCGCAGCGGTGGTTTGTATTGAATCGGGCATCTTTCGCGGAAGCTGACTCCGCGCCGTCGGGAACTGCAAGTGGCAAACCCTGCCGGGGGAGTTCCGCACGCTCAACGGCCCGCATCTATTCCTTCCCTTCCCATCGTTCCGCGTGATTGATTCACGCGACATCGCCATGCCTACCGCTCTGCAGTTTGATTCCATCGAAGACGTGATCAAGGACATCCGCGCCGGGCGCATGGTGGTGGTGACGGATGATGAGGATCGGGAAAACGAGGGCGATCTGGTGATGGCGGCGGAGAAGATCACGGCGGAGGCGGTGAACTTCATGGCGATGCACGGGCGCGGGCTGATCTGCGCGCCGATCACGGAGGAGCGGGCGGAGCAGCTCGGTTTGCAGCGCATGGTGCTGGAGAATCGCGAGAGCTTTCGCACGGATTTCACGGTCTCCATCGACGCGGCGAAAGGCGTGACCACGGGGATCAGCGCGCATGACCGGGCGCGGACGATCCAGCTTCTCGTCGATCCGAAAACGAAGCCGCTCGATCTCGTGCAGCCCGGTCACGTTTTCCCGCTGCGGGCGAAGTCCGGCGGCGTGCTGCGGCGCGCGGGGCATACGGAGGCGAGTGTGGATCTGGCACGGCTCGCAGGGCTGGCACCGGCGGGCGTGCTGTGCGAAATCCTGAACGCCGACGGAACGATGGCGCGGCTGGCGGAGCTGCTGAAGTTTCGCAAAAAGCACCGGCTGAAAATGTGCTCGATCCGCGATTTGATCGCGTATCGGCGCAGCCAGGAGCGGCTGGTGGAGCGCGAGCAGGTCATCAAACTGCCGACGGACTACGGGGATTTCGACCTGCACATGTACCGCTCGGTCATCGATGGCGGGCATCATCTCGCGCTGGTGAAAGGCGAGATTTCGCCGCGGAAAAACACGCTCGTCCGCGTGCACAGCGAATGCCTGACGGGCGATGTCTTCGGCTCGCTGCGCTGCGACTGCGGACGGCAGCTCCACACCGCGCTCAGCCAGATCGAGGCTGCCGGTCATGGCGTATTACTTTACATGCGGCAGGAGGGCCGCGGGATCGGACTGCCCGCGAAGATTCACGCCTACAAGCTGCAGGAAGAGGGGCTCGATACCGTGGAGGCGAATGAGAAGCTGGGCTTCCCCGCGGAACTGCGCGACTACGGGCTCGGCGCGCAGATTCTTTTTGATCTCGGCGTGCGGAAGATGCGCTTCCTGACGAACAATCCGAAGAAGGTGATCGGGCTGGAAGGCTATGGGCTGAAGATCGTGGAGGTGGTGCCGATCAAGTCGCCGTCGAATCCGCATAACGCGAAGTATCTGGAGACGAAGCGGGTGAAGATGGGGCATCTGCTGTGAGG
>JANXSB010000333.1 GCA_025352865.1 Chthoniobacter sp.
TTGATTTGTAACAAACAAAAAGCATTTCTGCCACCCGAAAAGTGTCCCAGGACCGTTGATTATTCCTTGAGTGAGAGCGGATATTTCCGGCGTGATTTCATCCGGTGCTGCCGATGAACCACCAAAACTAAAAGCAGCCGCGAAATTTTGAGCGGGCGGCGGCTGGTCAACGGCAACCGAGTCAACGGTTGTGTCTTGAGTCGAGCCGCCGGTGTTTGTTAATGTTGTCGGCGCGAGTCCGGTCGGCATGGAATCGCTCATCCAGCCCTCGGGAGCTTGGGCATGTAAGGGAAGGCGCAAAACAAACAGAACCGCGAAAAGCGAGAATGCGGCACAAAAAGAGGAACGGAGAAGTTTCAGCATAACGGGATTATTGACTGTTAGTAAGGTTCCCTTCTTCATCATACGTGAACGTCTCCGAGAGGTTGCTGTTTGCGCCGGTCACGCGACTGGCATTGTCGTAAGTATAAATTTGCGTTCGCACGCCATTTCCGAACTCATTGAAATTCGGGTCAAGGCCGAGGGCGTATTCTTCCAGATTCGTGTAATCATCTCCATCCGGGTTAAGCCCGGCATCTCCAGCGAACCGAGCGTTCAGCCCGTATAGAACTTCCCAGCCGTCCGGGATGCCATCGTTGTCGCTATCCGCATTGAACGGGTCGGTGTTCAACCGCAGGAACAAGCGATCTCCGGTGACACTGTTGAAATTGACGGGGGAAGAAACTCCGCCGAGACCGTGAAAAACTGTGTTCACGTAATTCCATGTGGTCAAATCCGTCGAAACATCGACCAGATAGAAAATGCCCGACCTGGCCCACCATGTAAATTTGTAATTGTTATTTCCCAACGAAACGAAACGGCTTCCTTCGTTTAGATCGGTGGCAGTTTGTGAGAATGCCGCGACGGGCACCAGCAGCGCGCCGAGCACACTGACGATGAAACGCTTCATGGCCGCCCTCCCGTGTTTGGCTTTTGAAGTGTAGTAGTGTCACCTTGACCGAACCAGTAGTTGATGACCGTATCCTGTGGCACTGGCGGATGGTCTTTCAGGTATTGTTGACGCGCCGCATTTGCAGCTTCGCGTTTAGCGTAATCGTCAATCAGCCTTTGTTTATTGGAATCAAAATAGGCGTGCAGCGCATCGAGCGCCGCTAAATCTTCCCGTGTCGGCGAAGGGTGGGCCTTGTCTTCAGCAACCATGTATTCCGAGCGCGTCGCGCTGAAATCAGTCGCAAGCGGCGGGGCATCGAGTTGAAGGTTGTTTTTCAAATCGTCCTTCGTAAGCGAGCCATTGTATTGAATGCGATCCGCGCGGCTCTCGTTCCCGAGGCCCATCATCAATGTGTAGCTGGTATCTGGCGTCTCGAATCCGCCTATCCCAGCGACGTAGTTGAAGTCGATATTGGAAAAGACGCGATGAGAGCCGCTTTCGTCCCACCAGCGCAGTTCGGTAATCTGCCGGTCATAGACCGTCACCGACAAAAAGAGAATCACCGACCTTTTTGCCTCGCGTTCCGCGAACGCCTGTTTTTGTTCCGTCGTGAGAATCGGCGATGTTGGCGATGCGGGCGCGGGTGTTGGAGGCAGTATCGGCGGCACCACGCGATTCATAAAAAGGGAATGATCGCCGAGATTGATGCGCTTCTGCTCGATCACTTGAAAATTGATCGTCGGTTTTAGCGGGTCCGACGTTCCCTGGGCAAACGCCATCGAGTTGATGGCGAACAAGGGGATGATGATGCACCTGCAAATTCGCGAGCGCAGGTGACGTGACGTGTCAGGAGGTTCACAGTTCATGGGACGTTTCTGATTTGGGGTGAGTCCGGCGCATCCCCGGTATCGCGACTGCGGAAGCCTGCCAAGAAAAATTTACGTTTTTATTCACGACAACGCTTGGCGTGACCATTTATGGTCATCAATCGCTTCAATCGTTGGACGGTAGCGTTTTGGGGTGCCGCGTGATTTGGAACAAGAGATCGTTGATGCCGTGATTTCCCGGCTGGTGGAGGTGCGTGTGAAGAAACGGATTTCTCAAAATCGTCTGGCGGAGTTGACCGGGTTGAGTCGTTCGGGAATCCGTCATCTGGAAAGCGGGGAGACCAATCCCACGCTGTATTCTCTGCTGAGGATTTCCAGGGCGTTGAACGTGAAGATTGGGCGGCTGATTGGTTCGATCATTCGGGCGAAACTATGATTTGCGGAGGGAAGAAGTTTCTTCCCCAAGTCAAAGCCGGAGGCACCGTCTTTGACATCCCCATCTCAACGGAAACCCAGTTTTCCGTAACGCCTTCCTGATGCAGCTCCGCACCAGCGACACGCGCTCGCGCCAGGGCGAGTTGACACGGCGCGTGCTTTTCCGCCGCGGAGGAGTTGCATGGATGCGGCTTTGCCGGGGAGACTCTGACTTGGCCCGCTGGCCCGCCCAAGCCAGGGACTCCCGAGTTTGTGAGGTGGGAGCGATCATCTGCGCCGTCCTCACGCCGCGATCGGCCTGACGCTTCGCAAAGCCTCCGCTCACGGCCGACGCTTCGTTGCGGGCGTGCGCAGATCATCGCGACGATCTTCCAGTCCACACCTTCCCGGCACGCGGTTGCGCCAGCAGAGCTGTCACCCGCGTGCTGCCCGGCCTGCACGCCCGCATGAAGGGGTTCCAACCCGAGTCGGCCACTTTTCCC
>JANXSB010000538.1 GCA_025352865.1 Chthoniobacter sp.
GATCGACACGATCGGCGGGCTGATTTTCAACCGGCTCGGCGCGCTGCCGAAACCGGGCGCGGAGATGGAAATCGACGGGCTGCGCGTGACGGTGCGGCGGACTTCGCGGAAGCGGGTGGAGGAGGTGCTGATCGTGCAGCCGGAAGCGCCGCAACTCGGGGAGGGCGAGGGAATATGACGTGGCTCGCCGTGGCGCTTTGTCTGCTGGTGTCGTTCGTTTTTTCGGGCATCGAGGCGGGGATTCTGTCGGTGAACCGCGTGCGGCTGCGCAATCGCGTGGATCAGCGCGACCGCGCGGCGATCCGGCTGAATCGTCTGCTGGAGCAGCCGGAGCGGCTGCTGGTGACGGTGCTGGTGGTGACGAACCTGATGAACATTTTCGCGATCACGCTGACGGTGCAGGAGTTTGTGGCGCGGTGCGGCGTGTGGGGTTACGCGGTGGCGTTCGCGGCGTTTCTGCCGGTCTATCTTTTCGCGCTGGAGCTGCTGCCGAAATCGCTTTTCCGCCGCTTTCCCTACCGCGCGCTGGCGGCGCTGACCGGGCCGCTGCGGCTCGCGGATGTGCTGCTCTCGCCGCTGCACGCGGCGGGCTCGGCGGTGTCGCGGAGGCTTTTCAAAAAGCGCCCGGAGCCGGAGCGGAAACTTTTCGTGGCGCGCGAGGATTTCAAATACTGGACGATCGAAAGCGAACGCACCGGAGCGCTCAGCACGGACGAGCGGGAGATGATTCACAACGTCGTGGATTTCCGCGGGGTGCAGGCGAAGGATGTGATGACGCCGCTCGCCGAGGTGCGCACGCTCGGCGCGCAGGCGGACATCGCGGAGCTGCTCGCGGCGAGCCGGGCGACGGGCTTTGAGCGGTGGCCGCTGGTCGGCGAGGGCGGGGAAATCGCGGGGCTGGTGCAGGTCTTCGACGTGGCGCTGGAAGGCGCGTTGCGCGGGCCGGTGGAGCCCTACCAGCGGCGCATCGTGACGGTCGCGGAAAATGAGCCGGCCTACAGCGTTCTGCGCAAACTGCGCGCGGCGCGGATCACGCTGGCGGTGGTGAGCGATGCGGACGGGAAGCAGGTCGGGGTGGTGGTGTGGGAGGATTTGATCCGGCGGCTGGTGACGGTGGCGGAGAAGGCGGCGGCGCCCGCGGCGTGAAAATCGGCGCAGCTCAATTTCATCGTCTCCAGGAATCGCGCCGACGCCGGACACGGACGGGGAGGCTGACAGCCTCCCGATGCCGCGCGCGGATTATTTCTGAAAATTCAGCGCCGGTGCGCTGACTTCCTTGTAGTCCTTTGGAATCTCGAAGCTCGCCGGATCGACATTTTCCTCTTTTGCCGAGACGAGCACGGTGCTGACTTTTTTTCCACCGATGTCCATCTCGGTCTTGATCTGCATGCCGGGAAAATCCTTCAACTCCGGCATCATTCCTTTGCCCATCGCCGCAATGCTTCCGGTCTGGAGTTTTTCCATCTGTTCGAGCACCGCTTTGTAGTTGGGAAAATCCTTGGCGATCCAATAGGTGACGCTGACCGCGCCGAGATTGGAGGTGAAAATCTCGCAGTCGTAATTGCCGATTTTTTCCTTTTTCCCCGTCGGGACGAGCTTCGGTCCGGCGGCGCTGGGCGCGAGCTTTTGCAACTGCTCCATCATCGCCTTGGTCTGCGCGGCGGTGACTTTGAGGAAGGTCTTCGGCGCGTGCATCAGCGTGACGATGTCTCCGTTCGCGCCATTGGTGATCATGCTGACCTGCTGCGCGAGATCAGTGCGCGCCTTGTCGCCCTTGATCCTGATCGTCTGGTCGCCGGACTGCCCGCTGCCATCGACATGCTGGACGATGACGAGATCGGCGCGGGCGGGCGCGAACCACAAAAAGGCGAAGGAAAGAAGCAGTCCACGAAAGGCACGAAAGGACCCGAAAAGGAATTCCACTTTCGTGTCCTTTCGTGCCTTTCGTGGACCCGAAATCATCGTCCTAAAATTCTCACACCTCGCCGCCCGAGTCGGCGCTGCCGAGTTGGGCGCGGTACTGTGCGGGGCTTTTGAGATGCTCGATGTCTTCGCCGACCTCGATCTTGATTTTGAAAATCCAGCCTTCGCCAAACGGGTCGGTGTTGAGCAGCGCGGGGTTGGCGGTGAGCGCGTCATTGACGGCGGTGATCGTGCCGGAGATGGGCGCGTAAATGTCGCTCGCCGCTTTCACGGACTCGACGACGCAAATCTGCTCGCCCGCATTGGCCTGCGCGCCGACTTTTGGCAGCTCGACATAGACCACGTCGGTGAGCTCGGCCTGCGCGTGGTCGGTGATGCCGACGGTGCCGTTTTCGCCGTCGAGGCGAAGCCATTCGTGAGTTGGTGCGTATTGGAGATCTTCGGGGACGTTCATGGTTTGAGGTTTGAAAAATGCGGTCAGTTCGCGGGCGGCGTGACGCGGTGGAGCGGCTTTTTCTCGATCACCGCGGGGAAGCGTTTCCCGCGGATTTCGATTTCGATCTGCTCGTTGATGCGCGCGAATTCCGTGGGGATATAGGCCATGCCGATGCCGGCCTTGAGCGTGGGCGAGAGCGAGCCGCTGGTCGTCTCGGCGATTTTATTGCCGTCCTTGAAAACGGCGTAGTGCGAGCGCGGCGGCGGACACGGACCGGTCATTTTGAAAGGCACGAGCCGGCGCTTAACGCCGTTCTGCTTTTGCTCGGTGAGCTTTTGCCGGCCGATGAATTCGGGTTTTTCCAGATCGACGAAAATGCTCAGCCCGGCTTCGATCGGCGTGGTGTCGTGCGTGAGGTCGGAGCCGTTGAGCGGGTAGCACATTTCGAGGCGGAGCGTGTCGCGCGCGCCGAGGCCGCAGGGTTTGATCTCAAAGGCCGCGCCTTTGCAGAGGATGTCGTTCCACGATTTCACGGCGCGCTCGGCGGGGCAGAAAACCTCGAAGCCGTCCTCGCCCGTGTAGCCGGTGCGGGCGATGAAATACGTCTCGCCGTCGATCTGGATGGCGAGGATTTCGTTGCGCGCCGGGCGCGAGTATTTGCCGCTGAAAAAGGAATCGAAAAGCTGCGCCGACCGCGGCCCCTGCACGGCGAGGCCGGCGTAGCGCTCGCTGTGGTTTTCAAAGCTGACGCCGGGCGCGGCGTGCGAGTGCATCCACGCGAAATCCTCGTCGATCTTCGAGGCGTTGACGACCATGAGGTAGCGCGCGTCGGCGATGCGATAGACGATGAGGTCGTCGATCACGCCGCCGTCCTCGTTGAGCAAAAAAGTGTACTGGCATTCGCCGACGCCGAGCCGGTCCACGTTGTTCGTCAGGAGCCGGTTCAGCCACGCGGCGGCGTCCTCGCCTTCGGCGAAAAACTGGCCCATGTGCGAGATGTCGAAGACGCCGAGCTTGCCGCGCACGGCGTGGTGTTCGTCGATGATCCCCGTGTACTGCACCGGCATCGACCAGCCGCCGAAGTCCACCATTTTCGCGCCGAGCCGGACGTGCTCGGCATGGAGCGGCGTTTGTTTGAGAGTGGTTTCGGCGGACACGGTGGGGGAGCGTAGAAGTTGGTCGCGCCCTGTCAATGCGCGGCGGCGGGACGCATGGATAATTCGCCGGTTGCAATTCAAATGGACGCATCCAGAGTCGCCGCTCGCTTTGAAAAACCCATGAAGTGGATCGACCGCGCCGAAGCCCGCTTCGGTCATCTCGCCATCTCCCATCTCCTGCACGGCATCGCGCTGCTCTGCGCGATGAGCTTCATCCTCTACAAGGTGAACCCGCATTTTTTTGAGCTGCTCGCGCTCGATCCGCGGCTGGTCATGGAGGGTCAGGTCTGGCGGCTGGTGACCTACGTGCTCGTCCCGCAGATTTTCTCGCTCCTGCCGTTTCCCGAGTGGTTCAACGCGGCGTTCTTCGTCCTGTTCATGATGTGGATGGGCCACGGTTTGGAGGAGGCGTGGGGCGCGTTCCGGCTGAATCTTTTCTGCCTCGTCACGATGCTCGGCATCACCGTCGCGGCGTTCGTCTTTGGCGCGACCTATTCGCAGTACATGTTCACGCAGGTGCTGTTCTTCGCCTTCGCGCGCTTTTATCCCGACGCGCAGATCAATCTCTACTACGTGCTGCCGGTGAAGGTGAAATGGGTCGCGTGGGTGAGCGCCGCGCTGCTCTGCTACCAGTTCACTTTCCAAGGAAATTCCTTCCGCGCCGCGCTGCTCGCCTCGGTCGCCAGCTACTTCCTGTTTTTTGGACGTGAGATTTTCCAAGACGCCCGGGTGCGCGGCGAGAACGCCACGCGGCGGCGGCGGTTCGAGCGGGCGGTGGCGCTGCCGGAGGATTTTGCGATCCACCGCTGCGAGGTCTGCGGACGGACGGAGGCGGTCGCGCCGGAGCTGGAGTTCCGCGTGGCGAAAGACGGCCACGAATACTGCACCGAGCACCTGCCGAAAGCCGCGGCTGCGCCGACGCAGAGGTGAGAGGGCGGCTAACCCAATTCCAACCCACGGTCATCCTGAGCGGAGCTTCGGCTTTGCGAAGCGCAGTCGAAGGATCCCGTGGAGTCGCGGGTAATATCGCTGCGGATTCCGCGGGATCCTTCGACTGCGTTTTGGTCGCAAAGCCGACCAAAACTCCGCTCAGGATGACTCGCTCTTAAAAAAGTATTGAAGCCATCGGAGCTGAGGCTCAACCGCGCCGCGACGCGCGGTACCACTCCACGAATTTCGGAATGCCTTCCGCGATTTTCGTGTGCGGGTCGTAGCCGAGGAGCGTGCGGGCTTTCGAAATGTCCGCGTAGGTCAGCGGCACGTCGCCGGGCTGGTCCGGCATTTTGTTGATGGCGGCTTTTTTTCCGAGCGCCTGCTCGATGGTCGCAATGAGTTCGCTGAGCGTGGTGGTCTGGCTTTCGCCGAGGTTGAAGACGTCGCAGAGCGGGCCGTCGTAGGTGAGGCAGGCGGACATGCCCTGGAGGATGTCGTCGATGTAGGTGTAGTCGCGGCGCGTGGAGCCGTCGCCGAACTGGTTGATGGCGCGGCCTTCGTCGATCGCTTTGGTGAAGGAATGGATGGCGAGGTCGGGGCGCTGGCGCGGGCCATAGACGGTGAAGAAGCGCAGCGAGATCGTGCGCAGGCCGTAGAGGTGCGTGTAGTTCGAGCAGAATTGCTCGGTCGCCATTTTCGTCGCGGCGTAGGGCGAGATGGTCTGGTTGATGAGCATGTCCTCGCGGAAAGGCGCGGTCTTGATGACGCCATAGACGCTGGAGCTGGAGGCGGAGACGATGCGCGGGACGCCGTGAATGCGCCCGGCTTCGAGGATGTGCCACGTGCCGGTGATGTTCGTGTCGATGTAAAGTTTCGGCTCTTTGATGGAAGGGCGTACGCCGGCCCGGGCGGCGAGATGCACGATGGTGTCGGGCTTTTCCGTGCCGACGACGCGCTCCACCGCCGCGCCGTCCCGCAGGTCGGCCTCGTGGACTGGCGCGTGCGCGGAAAAGGCGGCGGTGTTGGCGCGTTTGATCGCAGGATCGTAGAAGTCGTTGAAGTCATCGAGCACGCTGACCGAGTGGCCGTCGGCGAGGAGTTTTTCGACGAAATGGGAACCGATAAAACCGGCACCGCCGGTGACGAGGACTTTCATCTGCGCACCGTATGCGAAGCGCGAAAATACGGGCAAGGGAAAGTTCCCCAATCGGCTGCAGAGGGCTGGAATTGCGGGCCTTGGCGGGCGATGTGACATTTTCTACGCGGGTGCGGCCAAAACTGTTGACACGGGAAAAGCGGAGTGAGATGAACGCTCCCACTCTCAAACCTTCTATGTCCGACGAACTCCCTCCATCCCCCGCCGCCCCAGACGACGACGCTTCCAAAGCCGAAACGATCCGCATCACGCTTCCGCCGAAGCCTGATCAGCCGACGACGGTGAAGCGCGAGACGGTGCGCATCAATCTTCCCGGCAAGCCCGCGCCCACCGCGCCGCCCGTCGGCAACGCGCCGAAAAAGGAGACCACGAAGATCATCACCGAGGAAGCCGTGACGGCCTCCGCCCCGCTCGCACCGCCGCCACCGCCGCCGCCGTCTGGCACCAAGCCTTTCATGCCGCCGCCGCCGCGCCCGCCCTCGCAGGCCGGGATGCCGCTGCCGCCCGCCAAACCGATGAGCGGCGTGAATCCGCCGCCCAAGCCGCCGGCGCTCGGCGCGCGTCCCACCGTCCCGCTCAAACCCGCGCCTGCGCCGAGTGGTGCGGCGACCAGGGCTCCGCTGCCGATGGGCAGTGGGATCCAGTCCGCGCCGGTGACGATGAAAGCGGCCGCGCCGAAAAAGGAAACCGCGCGCATCACGCTTCCGCCGGAAGGTGGGGCCAAGCCGCCGCTGCCCAAGGCCACGGTCAAGATGCAGCAGACCCAGCCGCTCGTCAGCCGGCCCGCGCCAACGCTCACCCAGTCTTCGGCGATGACGCCCGCCCCGGCGGTTTCGTCCTCGCCTGCCATGCAGGTCGAGGCCGCTCCGGACGGCATGGTGAACATTCTGGCGATTGTCGCCCTCGTGATTTCGCTCGCCTCCCTCGCCCTCGTCTTCCTCGCCTACCAGGCGACTTCGATGTCCTAAAAAGAACTCATTATGGCCGACTCAACTGACAGCTCCGCCGACGGAATCGTGAACATCCTCTGCATCGTGCTGACGGTCTTCGCTCTCGTCGGGCTCGCGCTCACCTTTCTCGCCTACCAGGCCACTTCGCTTTCCTAGAAATCACTCATGGCCAGCCCCAACGTCCTCAATGTCACCGACGCCACCTTTGATGCCGAAGTCCTCAAATCCGACAAGCCCGTGCTCGTGGATTTCTGGGCTCCTTGGTGCGGGCCGTGCATCCAGCTCGGGCCGGTGATCGACCAGGTCGCCGATGCGACGGTGGGCAAAGCCAAGGTGACCAAAGTGAACGTGGACGAGTGCCAGCAGGTGGCCTCGAAGTATCGCATCAATTCCATTCCGGCCCTGCTGCTGTTCAAGGGCGGTGAGTTTCGCGAGCAACTCAATACGCGGGCCAAGGGTGACCTCGTGGCGAAGCTCGAGGCGCTCGTCTAAACGCCGCGCACAAAAAGATTCCACGCCGCGCTTTCGAGAGGGAGCGCGGCGCTTTTTTTGAAAGGGCTGCGCGCTTTCTCCTTACTTCGCCGGCACGTCGCGGTCCCGCGCCGCGTCGTGCCATTCGCAGCGGACGACCTCGACCGCCTGCGCCGCCGGCGGTTCATAGGCCCGCGGCTTTTCCGCCGCGAGTGAGACGAGGCCGAGCAGCGCGGCGCAGAGCGGGACGGGGAGCGGTGGAAAAGACGCACCGCTGCGCGCGGCGGTGACGTTTCCAAAAGCGAAACGCGCCGCCGGAAAAATCCAGCGGCGCGTTTGGAATCAGTCGTGCGCGGCGCTTACAGCGTCTTGCAGAATTCCTCGAACCGATCGAGGCCCTTCTTTATCACGTCGAGGCTCGTGGCGTAGCTCAGCCGCACCGTCGCGTCGTTGCCAAAGGCGACGCCGGGGACCACGGCGACCTGATGCTTGCTGAGCAGCCGGTCGGCGAAATTCGACGAACTCAGCCCGAGCTTGCCGATGTTCACGAGGACGTAAAACGCGCCCTGCGGTTTCACTACGCTGACGCCGTTGATCGCGGCGAGGCGGTTGACCATGTAGTTGCGGCGCATGTCGAATTCATCGCGCATGTCGGCCACCGGCTGCTGGTCGCCCTTGAGCGCGGCGAGCGCGCCTTTTTGCGCAAAGCTGCACGGGTTCGAGGTGCTGTGGCTCTGGATGGCGTCGATCGCTTTCGCAATCGGCTCGGGCGCGCCGAGGTAGCCGAGCCGCCAGCCGGTCATCGAGTAGGCTTTGGAAAACCCGTTGATCGTGATCGTGAGATTGGCCGCGCCGGGGAGCGACGCCACGCTCACATGCTCCGCGCCGTCGTAGGTCAGCTTCTCGTAGATTTCGTCGGAGAGGATGAGGATTTCCTCGTCCGCGCAAACCTCGACGATGGCCTGCAATTCCGCCCGCGTGTAAACCGCGCCGGTCGGGTTGCCGGGCGAGTTAATAATGACCAGCTTCGTGCGCGGGGTCATCGCGTCCTGCATTTCGTCCGCCGTCATCTTCCAGCCGTTCGCTTCCTTCGTCTGGACGAAAACCGGATCGGCTCCCGCGAGGCGCACCATCTCGGGATAGCTCAGCCAGTAGGGCGAGGGGATGATGACCTCATCGCCCGGCTGGCAGGTCGCGAGGATCGCGTTGTAGCACGAGTGCTTCGCGCCATTGCTGACGATGACCTGCGATGGTTTGTAATCGAGCCCGTTGTCCGCCTTGAATTTGTCCGCGATGGCCTGCCGCAGCTCGGGCGTCCCGCTGCTCGGCGTGTATTTGGTGAAGCCCATCTCGATCGCCGCCTGCGCGGCGGCCTTGATGTGCGCGGGCGTGTCGAAGTCCGGTTCGCCCGCGCCGAAACCGCAGACGTCGAGCCCCTCGGCCTTCATCGCCTTGGCTTTCGAGTCGATGCTGAGGGTCAGCGAGGGAGTGAGGATGGTGGCGCGTTCGGAGAGTTCCATGGTCATTTGGTGGTGTTGGATTTTGGGGTTGGGTGAAAGCGGACGGCTACCTGCCAAACCAGCTTTCGATCAGCGGCTGCAAATTGTTTTCCTTGATCTGCACGATGCCCATCTCGCGCTTGGCGTTCTCCGCCGAGTCGCTGGCGTGCGCGGCATTGACCATGATGGTCTGGCCAAACTCGCGCCGGATTGTGCCCGGAGGCGCTTTCGAGGGATCGGTCGGCCCGAGCACCTCGCGGATTTTCCGCACCGCATCCACCCCCTGGTAGCAAAGCGCGATGCACTTTTCCGAGCCCGGTTCCTGCCGCCGGTGCGGCGGGCATTCACTCGGCCGCAGCCCGGCCATGAATTTCACGATCTGCTCCCAATTGTCGCGTCCGTTGATCGGCCCGAGCAGGTCGCCCAGCTTCGTCTGCACGTCCTCGCCGAGCGTGAGGGAAAATTCCTTTTCGAGCAGCGCCCGCGCGGTTTCGCCAGAGCGTCCGCGGAGCTTGTCCTGCAAAACCTCGAGTACCGGGCCGTAGAATTCCTCGGCTTGCGCCACGCTCATCCGATGCACTTTGCACGCGATGATGTAGAGCCCCGTGCGGGAAAAAAGATCGATCACGCCGCCGGGCCGCGCGTTGGGAAAGCGGAAGTTGTCCGGTTTGATGAGCACGAGCGTCTTCTCGACCTTCGAGCCCGCGGGAAATTTCACCGCCTCATCGAGCAGCCCGCCATCCTTGTCGGAGTACGCCGCCCACAATTGGAGATCGGACTTTGCGCTGGCCGCGTCCGGCGGCGCGAGCACGCCGGGCTCGAAATAAGTCACGTCCCCGTTTTCGTCCGCGAGATAGTCGCCATACGTGTCGCGGATCGTCTCGCCGCTCGTCCGCTCATTGACGATATGGCCGACCGTCGAGCGCAGCTTGCTCACCGCGTCCTCGCCTTTGAAAACCAGCATCAGCACTCGCGGATGCGCGCCCGTCGCATCCGGCCCGAAATTCTTCAGCACGTACTTTCTGATCCGCTCCTGAATCTCGCGATGCCCCGGCTCAGGATCGTTCACGATGCCCGCCGCGTACTTTTCCACCAGCTCCGCGCTCGGCGCGAACATCCGCGCCGCCACCACATCCAGCCCCGTCCGCGAAATCAGCCGCGCGAGAATGCCGCCGGTCCTCGACTTGCGGATCGAGTAAGGCGTGACGAGCACGTAGGAAAGTTCTTCGGCCATAGATAAAAAGTGCCCGCGTGGACCGCCGGAAAATCAGTCTTTTCGCGGCGTGACACCCACGCAGGCAGGGATTTTGTGGAAAATGTTTCGGGTTTTTTTCGGGCGCGCAACCTACCGGCGGCCCGCGCGCTCCGTCAACGCATTTTTCCCCCGGAAAAACGCCTAGACGTAGAGGCGCAGAGATTCGGAAAAGACGTCCACCCGGTTCCTCTGCGTCCTTTGCGCCTCCGCGTCTCTGCGTTTCAAAAATGAAGTTTCACCCACGTTTCGTCCCCAACCCGCTCACCCATTTTCCTTTTCGCACGATGCGATCCATCCGCAAACCAGCGCGCTCGAACGCCACGATGACCTCCTTTTCCTGCGCCCGCAGCACGCCCGAAAAAACCAGCCGCCCGCCCGTCGCGACCGCCGCCGCGATCTTCGGCGCCACCTCCACGAGCAGGCCGCTGAAAAGATTCGCCGCCACCACCGGCCACGTCCGTGCCGGCTGCCATGCGCGCACGTTGAGCTTCCGCACCACCACGCCGGTCACGCCGTTGAGCTTCACGTTCTCCTTCGCCGTCCGCACCGCATGCGGATCGAAGTCGCCCGCCTCCGCCCGCCGCGCCCCGAGCATCCGCGCCGCGATGGCGAGGATGCCGCTCCCGCACCCGAGATCGAGCATCTCCCACGGCTCGCCCGCCCGCTCCCCGCTCACGTCCGCGAGAAAGCGCAGGCACGTCGAAGTCGTCGCATGATCGCCCGTACCGAACGCCATCCCCGCCGGAATCACCAGCACCTTTCCCCCGCCGCCCGGCTTCTCCGCCGCACTCCCCACGACCACCAGCTTTCCCCGCACCCGGATCGGCGTACGCACGGCCACGCTCACCGCGCGCATCTTTTTCTGCGCGCTCACCGAGCCGCCAAACGCCTTTCGCAGCCGCTCCGCCTGCGCCTTCGTCAATTGAAACGCCTCCAGCCGGATCGTCTTCGCCCCCACCAGCGCCGTCACCGCCAGCCGGTCGCGCACCCCCGCCAGCCGGTCCCACCACGCATCCTCCCACTGCGCCCCGCTCAGCTTTCGCCAGACGTAGTGCGAATGGGCTTTGGAAATGGTCGGACGTTTTGCAGTGCGGGTGGGCATCGCGGAGTTGTAGCACGCTCTGCAATGCAGCGGGGAAGCAATGACGAATGTCGAAACGCTCGCCGCGACCTCCGAGCTTCGGCACGAAACAAAACGGTCACTCGACCGCGGGTGAATCGCCGGATTAAAGTCGCGGAAAAATGAATCTCCCTAATGCGGAATGCGCCACAGTGCCCAAACGGAAGATCACCCATTACCTCCTTAATCCCGCCCACCCGGTCGGCGGTAGCAAGGCCATTTTCTTCCTCCGGTTCGGATTCACGGCGGCGCGGTGGACGCAAATGGCAGAGGCGCTGATCCACCACGCGCGACACAATGAAGTCAGTTCCACGGAAACGACACTCCGCGGAGTTCGTTACGCGGTGGATGGCCCATTGCCCGCGCTGGACGGCACGGCCTTGAATGTCCGCGCCGCATGGTTTATCGACTCCGGCAGCACCATCCCTCGTTTTATAACCGCGCATCCACTTCCGAA
>JANXSB010000376.1 GCA_025352865.1 Chthoniobacter sp.
TGGAAAAGGCGGCGTAATTATCGGCACGGGGGCCACGCTGGATCTCGGCGGCTTCCGCGAAACCATCAACCGCCTCTCCGGCACCGGCACCATCACCAGCCCTGCATACTCCGGCACGGCGGTGTATTTTGTCACCAATGCGGGTTCCGGCATCTCCGGGTCCAAGACCTACACCCATGCGCTCGACTTTGGCGACAGCGCTGCAGCCACCGTCAACGGCGTCTCTTTTCTCAGCGCCGGCAATGGCGGTGGTCCAGGCGAAAACTGGTCGCTCGGTGGCGCGACCAACCTCCTGCCGGAGTTCAATGGCGCGCCCACGTCACCCACTTTTTCCGATGCGCCCAATGGCACCGCGATGAACCGGTTCTTGAGTGACTTTTATTATAATGGGAACCCCGCGACCCTCATACTCACCGGCCTCACGCCCGGCGTGAAGTACGAGACGCGCCTGTATCAGCGCCAATGGGGTGGTGACAGAACTCAGCTTTTCACGATGACGTCCGGCGCCTCGACGGTCAGTATGACCTTTGACGAGGATGCGAGCGCGACACCGAGTTACCTCCCGTTCCGCTATACCGCTGATGCCACGGGCACGGCGACGCTCACCACCAATCAGATCGGTGCCGGCACCTACCACTGGTACGGGCTGACGAACGAAGTCCTCCTCACGCCGAAACTGACCGTGGGCGACGCGACAAACTCGACTTTCAGCGGCACGATCACGGGGCCGTTGGAAATCGAGAAAGTCGGCTCCGGTTCGCTCACGCTCAACGGCGTGCTGAACTTCCCGACGCTGACGGCCAATGGCGGTGTAACGAATCTCCACAGCAGGCTGGGCACGGGCACCTCGACGATCAACGCCAACGCGACCATGTTCATCAACGCCAGCCAGACGCTCGCGTCGCTGAACATCGCTGATGGTGTGGAGGTGACCTTCGGAGACGGATTGCCGTTCGCCGGTGAGCCGGAAAAATTCGGCAGTGCCGCGTTAGTACCCGAGCCGGCGTCCACGGCGCTGCTGCTGGGCGGCGTCACCGTGCTGCTCGGCGCCCGCCGACGAAAAGGGTAGGGGACGGGTTTTATGAAATAAGCCGGCGCAGCCGGGCAGGGACGGCGCGGAGTGCCGTCCCTACCCGCGCGGCTGCGCCGAGCCGTTTGGCATTTTTGCCAATGGACGCGCCGGCAAATTTGTTACGCAATCGCTGCCATGAAGCTGCCCCATTTTCTCGCCGCATTTTTCTTCGCCTCCACGTCCGCCTTCGCCCTGGAGCCGTGGGCGAATGAAAAGCTGCCGGTGAAGGACGGCGTGGAACTGTGGCTGGATGCGGCGCAGCAGCCGGCTGCCCGCGAGGCGCGCGGGCTGGGTTCGCCGGCGGGCGCGCTGGATGTGTGGTTCGATGGCTCCGGGCGCGGGCGGAATGTAGCGCAGCGGGTGGCGGACGCGCAGCCGCGCTGGCAGCGCTCGGCGGGCGGGGCGTTCGTGCGGTTTGATGGGAAGGACGACTGGCTCGGCGTGGGAAATCTCGGCGCGTCGCTGGAGGAGGCGACGGTTTTCGTCGTCGCTGCGCCACGGGCGAATGCGGGGTTTTACCGCGGGCTGCTCGCGGGTGGGGAAACGTCGCGCAACGATTACCAGACGGGGCTGAATCTCGATCTCGGCGGCAAACCCACGCCGACTTTTACGGCGCTGAACGCGGAGGGCGCGGGCTTTGGCGGCGAGCGCAATCTGCTCACGACGCAGTACGACTTTGGCACCTTCCACGTTCTCGAACTCGTGAGCGCGCCCGGTCCCGGCGGTGTGCATGTTTTCGTCGATGGTACACCGCAGGGCTCACGCGACCGCGCGGCCTCGGTGATGCGGCTCGATGAAATCGCAATCGGCGCGCGGCTTTTCACGAACGACGCGGGGCCGTTCGCGGCGCAGAGTCCGTTCGACGGCGACATCGCCGAGGTGCTCGTCTATGGTCGCGCGCTGAGCGATGACGAGCGGGCGAAGACCGAGCGTTTTCTCATGGCGAAATACAGCGGGCTGAAAACCGCGCTGCCGCCCGGCGAGGTGCCGCTCGTGGCGGTGAAAGATCCGCCGCCGGTGCAGATGTTCGTCCCCGGATTTTCCGTGCGTGAATTGCCCGTGCAACTCTCGAATATCGACTGCCTCCGCTATCGCGCCGACGGCACGCTCGTGGCTGGGGCATACGACGGAAAAATCTGGCTGCTGCGCGACACGGATGGCGACGGCGTGGAGGACACGGCGTCGCTTTATTGGGAAAGCCCCGATCTCAAAGCAGTCATCGGCATGGTGCTCACGCCGCCGGGCGATCCGCGCGGGCAGGGCGTTTTCGTGGCGACGCAGGGGCGCATTCTTTTCATCCCGGATCGCGATGGCGACGGGCGCGGCGATGAACAGCGGGTGGTCGCGGAGGGTTGGGAAAAGCAGGCGGTGGGCGGTGGCGGCGGGATCGTGGATGCGCTCGGGCTGACGATGGATCGCGAGGGGAATCTGTACTTCGGCCTCGGCTGCCACGCCTACAACAACGCGTATCTCCTCGATGCCAAAATCGGCACCTCGGCTTTCAAACTGTCGAGCGAGCGCGGGACGATTCAGCGGGTGTCGGCGGATTTTTCCAAACGCGAAACCATCTGCACTGGCATCCGCTATCCGGTGGGCGCGGCGTTCAATACGGCGGGCGATCTTTTCGTCACCGAGCAGGAGGGCGCGACGTGGCTGCCAAATGGGAATCCTTTCGACGAGTTGCTGCACATCGAGACGGGCCGGCACTACGGTTTTCCGCCGCGGCACCCGAAGTGGCTGCCGGACGTGATCGACGAGCCGAGCGTCTTCGACTACGGCCCGCAGCATCAGTCCACATGCGGGTTCGCGTTCAATGCGCCCGCGGTCTTTGGCCCGGCGTGGTGGGCGGGCGACGCGCTCGTGACCGGCGAATCGCGTGGCAAACTTTTCCGCACGAAGCTGGTGAAAACGGCGGCGGGTTACGTGGCGCAGAATCAACTCATCGCCGCGCTCACGATGCTGACGGTGGACACGGCGGTGTCGCCGCGCGGCGATCTCGTGGTGGCCTGCCACAGCGGCGGGCCGGACTGGGGCACAGGGCCGAAGGGCGCGGGCAAGATTTTCAAAATCACGCACACCGCGAAGGACGCGCCGCAGCCCGCACTGACGTGGAGCGCGAGCCCGACGGAATTGCGCGTGGCGTTTGATCGCGAGCTCGATCCGGCAAAGCTGCGCGACCTCGCGAAGCGGACGACGATCACGGCGGGGCAGTACGTTTCCGCGGGCGATCGGTTCGAGTCGTTCCGCCCCGGCTATCAGGCGGTGAAGGATCAAATGGCACTGCCGCGCTTCGTCGTGCCGGTGCTCGGCACGGCGCTGAGCGCGGATCGGCGCGAACTGATCATCACCACCGCGCCGCGCACGGCGGCGATGAACTACGCGCTGACGCTGCCGGATTTCACCGGCACCTCCGCGCCGCCGCGCGTGCCGGAGATTGATCTCTCGGGCGATCTCACGGGTGTCGAGGCGGATTGGCATTCGAGCGATGGAAAAGAGTCGTGGCGCGGCTGGCTGCCGCATCCCGATCTTGCGGTCGCGCGGGCCTTCACCGCGGGGAGCGCGGAGCACGCGAAGTTTTTCCAACTGCTCGCGAAGCCCGGCCAGCTCAGGCTTCGCGGGCAGCTCGATCTTTGGCAGATGCTCCATCCGGCGGTGCAGCCCGGTGCGAAACTCGACTACGAGCCGGCGGTGGAAAAGGTCACGGTCAAGCTCGCGTCGAACCGCGTGCTGTGGGCCGAACAGCGCGAGGCGCGCGCGGGCGAGTGGCTGCCGTTCGACGTTTCCTTTGCGACCGGCCCCGGCGAATCCGAGCCCGCGCTGACGTGGAGCACCGCCGACGATCCGCGCCCGCGCGCCTTTCCGCTGCGCCGCGTGCTGGTGCCGTGGGCGAAGCCCGACGCCGCGCCCGTCGCACCGGCAGGCGAGCGCGAGATTCCCGAGATCGCGGGCGGAAACTGGCTGCACGGGAAGCAGCTCTTTCTCGGCAAGGCGACGTGCGGCACCTGCCATGTCGTGCGCGGCGAGGGCGGACGCGTGGGGCCGGATTTGTCGAACCTCGTGGCGCGCGATTACGCGAGCGTGGTGCGGGACATCCGCGAGCCGAGCGCGGCGCTGAATCCCGATTATCCGGCGTTCATTTTTGCACCGAAAGACGGTGCGGCTTTCACCGCCGTCCTGCTCGGCGAGGAGCGCGGCGAACTGCGCTTCGCCGACGCCACCGGCGCGCAACGCACGCTTGCGCGCACGGCATTGAAGTCGCTCGAAGCGCTGCCCATTTCCCTCATGCCGCCCGGTCTGCTCGACGCCCTCACGCCGGCCAAGCAGCGCGATCTGCTCACCTTCCTGCTCATCCCGCCGATGGAGCCCGCGCCGATCCAGGCGCCGAATCCGCCGCCGCCGAGAAAGCGCGCGGAGGTCGAAGCCGTCATCCGCCAATCGAAAAGCGAAAAGCGCGAATCAAAAAACCAAACGTCGTTCCGCATCGTGCTTTGCGCGGGGCCGAAGGACCACGGTCCGGGCGAGCATGACTATCCGCTTTGGCAGAAACGCTGGTCGCGCCTGCTCTCGATGGCCGAGGGCGTGGAAGTGAGCACGGCGTGGCTGTGGCCGACGGCGGAGCAATGGCAGTCCGCGGACGTGGTCGCGTTCTTTTCCAACAACCCCGGCTGGAACGCCGCACGCGCGCCGGAACTCGACGCGTTTCTCGCGCGCGGAAAAGGCGTCGCGTATTTCCATTGGGCGGTGGATGGACACGATGCGGCGGACTTGCTCGCGGAGCGCATCGGGCTGGCGGCGGTGCAAAGCCAGACGAAGTACCGGCACGGCGCGGTGGATTTCACGCTGCACCCGCATCCGCTGGCGGCGGGGTTTTCAGCGCTGCATCTGGTGGATGAAACGTACTGGGGATTGCAAGGCGACGAAGCGCGGCTGCAACTGCTGGCGAGTGCGCCGGAGGATGGCGCGGAGAGGCCGCAGCTCTGGACGCGCGAGCATGGCGGCGGGCGCATTTTTGTGTCGGTGCCGGGGCACTACAACTGGACGTTCGACGATCCGCTTTTCCGCATCCTCGCGCTGCGCGGGCTGTGCTGGGCGGGCGGGCAGCCGATGGATCGGCTCGTGGAATTGGCGACGATCGGGGCGCGAGTGGCGGAGTAGGGTGCGGCGGCGCGCTGTAGGGGAAGCTGGCAGCTTCCCCTACAGGCGCTCGCTTACGCGAGCGCGTGGGCGGCGTCCACGACGGCTTGGGCGGTAATGCCGAGGACTTCCATGACTTTGCCGCCGGGGGCGCTGAGGCCGAAGCGGTTGATGCCGATGACTTGGCCGTCGAGGCCCACGTATTTCCACCAGAGGCCGGTGACGCCGGCTTCGATGGCGACGCGGGCGCGGCAGCTCGGCGGGAGGACTTCGTCGCGGTAGCTCTGCGGCTGCTCGTCGAAGCGGTGGAAGCTGGGGACGCTGACGACGCGGACGCCTTCGCCGAGTTGCTTCGCGGCGGCGATGGCGTGCTGCACTTCGCTGCCGGCGGCGAGGAGGATGGTCTTGATCTCGCCGGATTCTTTGATCGCGATATAGCCGCCTTTGAGCACGCCTTGGCGGCGCGTGGCGACGGGGATTTCGCTGAGGTTTGGGACGACCTGACGGGTGAGCGAGAGGAGCGTGGGGCCGTTTGTCCGCTGGAGCGCGGCGGCAAAGGCACCGGCGGTTTCCTCGGGGTCGGCGGGGCGGATGACGTCGAGGTTTGGGATGAGACGGAGGCCGCTGACGGTCTCGACAGGCTGGTGGGTGGGGCCGTCCTCGCCGACGCCGACGGAGTCGTGGGTGAAGATGTAGATGGTGCCGAGGCCGGAGAGGGCGGCGAGGCGGATGCTGGCGCGGCAGTAGTCGGCGAAGACGAGGAAGGTCGCGCCGCTCGGGCGGAAGAGGCCGTCGTAGGCGAGGCCGTTGAGGATGCCGCACATGCCGTGTTCGCGGATGCCGAAGCGGATGTTGCGGCCGCCGGGGTTGGTGGCGTTGAAATCTTTCGCGGCGTTGATGTAGTTGAGCGTGGAGCCGTAGAGGTCGGCGCTGCCGCCGATCAAGTTGGGCACAGCTTCCGCGACCGGTTGGAGGACGTCGCTGCCGGCTTTGCGGGTGGCGATTTTCGCGTCGGCGGGGAACTCGGGGATGCGGCTGAGGAGGTCGGCGGGGATTTCGTTTTTGATGGCGGCATCGAGATCTTTGGCGAGGTCGGGATTGGCGGTCTGCCACGCGGCGAAGGTGGCTTTCCACGCGTCGTATTTCGCGGTGAGCTGCTGGCCGTGTTCGAGGAAAAAGGCGCGCGTTTCTTCGCTGACGAAGAAGTGCTCGGACTCGGGGAGACCGAGGGCTTTGCGCGCAGCGTCGATGAACTTCGCGCCGCCTTCGCCGTGGGCTTTGGCGGTGCCGGCGACCTCCGGGATGCCTTTGCCGATGAGCGTGCGGGCGATGATGATCTGTGGTTTGCCGGTGGCGGATTTGGCGCGCTCGAAGGCGTCGAGGAAGGCGGGGATGTCGTGGCCGTCGATGGTCTGCACGCCCCACTCGACTGCGCCAAAACGCTTGGCGGCGTTTTCGCTCTGCGACTCGCTGGCCATGGCGTCGAGGGTGACGTCGTTGGAGTCGTAAATGAGGATGAGGTTATCGAGTTTGAAGTGGCCGGCGAAGCCGATGGCCTCCATGGCCACGCCCTCCTGCATGCAGCCGTCGCCGGCGAGGGCGACGATGTGGTTGTCGAAAATGGTGTGGGCGTCGGTGTTGTATTTCGCGGCGGCCATTTCAAACTCGATAACCTCATCCTCATTTACGACTCCAACGACGTCACCCTCGACGCCATGGCCAGCGAGTCGCAGAGCG
>JANXSB010000407.1 GCA_025352865.1 Chthoniobacter sp.
GTATCATCCGGTCTTTAACTGGGAGCGTTTCTCGCGCGTGACGGACGATGGCTTCTTCGTCGTGATCGAGGCGCGCGACGCGAAATTTTCCGAGACCAAGACCCGCGCGCTTCTCGAGGAAATCGGCGGCAGCCACGTCACCCTCATCCACGACTGATCCATGCTCCGATATTTCTTCATCGCCTTCCTTTTGGTCATGGTCGCGGTCGTTTCGCTCGCCGGTTTCCGCGGGTCGAAAAGCGCGCTGCCGCCGATCGAGATTTTCCCGGACATGGATCATCAGCCGAAGTATCAGCCACAGCATCCGAGCGGTTTCTTTGCCGACGGACGCTCCGCGCGGAAGCCGGTCGATGGCACCGTGCCGATGGGTTACGCGATGCACGGCTCCTATCTCCAGGCCGGGGCGAAAAACGGGGCGTTTGAGCCGGCGGGCTTCACCAATCAGCCGGACTATTACAACACCGGCAAGTTCGGCGACAGCTATGGCGATGGATTTCCGGTGGAAGTTACTTCCAAGCTTATCGCCCGCGGGCAGGAGCGCTTTAACATCAACTGCGCGGTCTGTCACGGGAAGGTCGGCATGGGTAACGGCGTGGCTACCCAGTACGGCGTCGCGGCGGTCGCCAATCTCCAGGATGACCGCATCCGCATCATGCCCGACGGCCAGCTTTTTTCCACGATCACGAACGGCAAAAACACCATGGGTGCCTATGGGCCGCAGATCGCCCTCGATGACCGCTGGGCCATCGTCGCCTACATCCGCGCGTTGCAGAAAAGCCAGAACGTGAAGCTGGCCGAACTGCCGGAGGCGAAACAAAAGGAACTCCAAGCGAAGCCATGAGCGACCACTCCCACGAAATCACACCGCCCGAACCGGAGAAGTTCGACCTCAAGCACGTCGCGGGTCTGCCGAACATCCTGCTCGGTGCTGGTGTGGCCGGTATCGTGGTCAGCCTGCTCGGGTTGGTGGCTAAGGACGGGCATGAACAGTTCGCGTTTTCCTGGCTCTTTGGGTTCAGCTATTTCTTTACCATCTGCTGCGGGGCGCTTTTCTGGACCAGCCTCCAGCACGCCACCGATTCCGAGTGGTCGGTGCTGGTGCGCCGGCAGATGGAAAACATCGCGAAACTGCTGCCGTATTTCGGGCTCTTCTTCCTGCCGCTGATTCTCTTCTGCGCGCCGCTTCTTTGGAAATGGTGGAACATCGAACCCGGTGTTGACCCGCTCCTGGATGCCAAGTCCGGCTATCTCAACCACACCTTCTTCTGGGTGCGGGCGGTTGCTTACTTTGGCTTCCTCGCCTGGGTTGCCACCACGCTCTATAAGTCTTCGACGGCGCAGGATGCGGACGGCGCGGCGAAGCACACCTTCACCATGCGGAAGTTCGGTATCGGCGGCATCGCCGTCGTCGCGCTTTCACTCTCCTTCTCCGGTTTCGACTGGCTGATGGGTCTCGACTACCATTGGTTCTCGACGATGTGGGGCGTCTATATCTTCGCGGGTGCGGCGGGCAGCTCAATGTCTTTGCTGGTACTGCTGATTACCGCCTTGAAGTCGAAAGGCTACCTCAAGGCGGTGAACACTGAGCACTATCACATCATGGGCAAGTTCATGCTGGCCTTCGTCATTTTCTGGGCCTACATCGGCTTCTCCCAATACATGCTCATCTGGTATGCCAACATCCCGGAGGAGACGATCTACTTCCGCATCCGCAATACCGAGTCATGGTGGTATTTCTCGCAGTTCCTGGTCATCGGACGCTTCTTCCTGCCCTTCCCGGTGCTGCTCATGCAGATGACGAAGAAGACAAAGTATATCAATTACGTCGCCGTCTGGATTCTGCTCATGCAGTTGATTGATGTCTTTGTGATTGTGCTGCCCGCGCTGCATCCGACGGGCGTGCGGTTCAGCGACGTGTTTTTCAGCGCCTGCTCGCTCGTTGGCATTGGCGGCATCCTGGGCTGGCTGTTTCTCAGGATCATTGGCCAATCGAACCTCTTTCCGATGCGCGACCCGCGCCTGCTCGGCTCGATCAAACTTAGCAACTGATATGGCGTCCGACTCACAAACCCGCACACCCAACGGCATTGTCGTGTTCCTCGGCAGTGCCGCCGCGTTTGTCGTTATCGCCGCGCTTTTCGTGGGTGCGCTGGCGAAGAAAAAGCCGGGCAACGAGGTTGAGCAAAAGCGCGCGGCGCAGCGTTATGAGGCGCGAACCAAGCTCGAAGCCGAAGCGACTGAGAAGCTGAACTCCGAGGGCTGGGTCGATAAGGCGAAGGGCACGGTGCATGTGTCGATCGCCGAGGCGATGACGCTGATCGTCGCCGACCTCAGCGCGAAAAAACCCGCGCCTTCCTCGGTGAAAGTCGAACCGCCGCTCCCGATGCCGGTCATCGATCCGAACTCGACCGAGCCGCCGCCCGCCGCGCTCCCATCCGCTCCGCAAGGCGCCGACACGATCCGTTTCGCGCTGCCCGCCGCTGCGCCAGCGCCAGTTGCACCAACTGCCGCACCTACAGCTCCTGCGCCTGTCGCCCCGCCCGCCGCGCCCGCGCCGGAGAAACCGGCAGAGCCCGCAGCGCCGGCAGTCCCACCCGCGCCCGCACCCGAAAAGCCCGCCGATCCCGCCCCGGCCAAACCGACTGAAAATCCCGAACCCGCGAAATGACCGCCGCCGCCCTCGCTCCCACTCCGACGACCGCTGCTCCTGCCGCACCCAGTGCCGCGCAGGCTTTGGCGACCGAGCGCGCCGCCATCGACGCCTCCGCGTCCGGCCCGGTGCTCTTCTGTTTCGGCAATGCCATCCTCTGGCTGCTGCTCACCACGGTGCTCGGCTTGATTTCGTCGATCCAGCTCCACAGCCCCGGCTTTCTCGCGAACATTCCGTTTCTGACCTATGGCCGCATCCTGCCCGCCTATAACAACGCGCTCAGCTATGGCTGGGCCACGCTCTCCGGCATGGGTGTGGCGATCTGGCTGCTCGCGCGTCTCTGCCGCGTGCAGATCAAACTGCCCGGCGTCCTCGTCACCGGCGCGGTTTTCTGGCAGGTCGGCCTGACGATCGGCATCGTCCAGATTCTTGCGGGAAAATCCACGGGTGTTGAAGGTCTGGAAATTCCCGGCAGCGCCGCGGTGCTGATGCTCTTTGGCTACCTGCTCATCGGACTTTGGGGCGCGCTGCTGTTTGGTTATCGGAGGCAGGCACCGGCTTATATCTCGGTGTGGTATCTTGTTGCCGCGCTGTTCTGGTTCCCGTGGACCTTTGCGGTCGCGCATGTCGCCATGGCGCTGCCATCGGTGCAAGGCGTGGTGCAGAGCATGGTGGCCGCGTGGGCGATGCAAAATTTCCTGAACGTCTTCATTACCGCCATCGGCCTGGCTGCCGCGTATTATCTTATTCCGAAAGTCATCAACCGTCCGATTCATAGCTATCATCTGGCTTCGACCGGCTTCTGGGCTTTCATCCTCTTTGCGGGACTGACCGGCGCGGTGCGGCTGAGCGGCGGGCCGGTGCCTGTCTGGCTGGTCACGCTGAGCATCGCGGCGACGATCCTCCTCATCGTCCAGATCGTTACTGTTTCGACGAATCTGATCCTCACCATGCGCGGCGAATACCACATGGTCTATCACTCGCCGACCATCCGCTTTACTTTCTTCGGCGCGATCGCTTTTACCATCGCCAGCGTGGTCGGCCTGCTCGCTTCGCTGCGGTCGGTGGATCATGTGCTGCACTTTACTTTCTTCCAAACGGCCCAGACCCATCTGCTGCTTTACGCGTTCTTTAGCATGGTGATGTTTGGCGCGATCTATTACATCCTGCCGCGCCTTGTCGGGTGTGAGTGGCTGTCATCCTCGATGATTAGCCTGCACTTCTGGGGCTCGGCTTACGGCGGTGGAATGTTGATCGCGATGCTGGCCATCGGCGGCATTGCCTTTGGCTCGGCGCTGGCTGACCCGGAGGCCATCTTCTCGCAGGTCATTCAGGATGGGGCGGTCTATTACATCGCGGGCTCGATCGCATGGGGGATGATCGCCATCGGCCATCTCGTCTTCGCGTTGCATTTCCTGCTCATGCTGCTCCGCATCGGCCAGCCCGGCGGTGAGCCCACGCTGTTCGCGCCCATCGGAGAGGAGAAACACTAATGAACCGCTCGCTCTATTTGTTCGCCGCCATCATCGGGTCGTTCGCGCTCTCGTGTTATGCCTTAGTCATCATGCCGAAGTGCCAGCTCGGCGGGCTCCAGCCGCAGACCGTGGAGGACGAGGGTAAGATCGTGGACATTTACCCGATCAAGAACGTGTCCGTGGAAAAAGGCCGCGCGGTTTATGCGTCCGAGGGCTGCTTCTACTGCCACTCGCAGCAGATTCGCGATGAGCAGAACGGCACCGACATCGAGCGCGGCTGGGGCGCGCGCCGCACCGTCGCGCGCGACTACCTTTTTGAAAAGAAGCCCTATCTCGGGAGCATGCGTCTCGGGCCTGACCTTTCCAATGTCGGTTCCGCGAAATGGCGCAATGAGCCGGAGAACGAGGATCCGAAATACAAACCGGCGAAGCGCGATGCCGCGTGGCAGTTGCTCCACCTTTACGCGCCACGCACGGTGATCTCGATTTCCAACATGCCGCCTTATCGCTATCTCTTCGAGACGAAAAAAATCGGTGGCGAGCGCTCGGCGGACGCCCTCGCGCTGACCGGACCGAACAAGCCGAAGCCCGGCTATGAAGTCGTGCCGAAGCCCGAGGCTAAGGCGCTTGTCGCCTACCTTATGTCGCTCGACAAAAGCCATCCGCTCAAGGAAGTGAAAGGCTCTGCGCCGGAGGTCGCCGCCAAGTGAGCAAGCCCAACGATCCCGCGCCCATGAACCAAGGCCCCGACCGCATCGACTACCGCGAAAGCGCGGACATCACGGAAGTCCACGCATCCGTCCAGCGCGAGAAGCCGGAGCCGTCCGCGGATGTGACTCCCATGCCGCTGTGGCTCACCGGCATCTGCGCCGGAGCGATGGTCTGGGCCGGCACTTACTTTGGCGTCTTCCACGGCGGTCTCAGTGCGAACGTCTTTAACGAATACGAAAGCTCGCCCGCCGTGCTTTTTCCGCAGCCGCAAAAGGCCGGTGGCAAGGCCGCGGCGACGGAGGCTCCGCAGTCGCTAGCGCAAGTGGGCAAGGGTGTTTTCAGCCAGTATTGCCAGGCGTGCCATCAGACCACGGGCATGGGTGTGCCGGGGCAGTTTCCGCCGCTCGCGAAATCGGAATATGTCAACGGCAGCGAGAAACGGCTCGTCGCCATTCTGCTCAAGGGTGCGCAGGGGCCGATCACCGTGCTCGGCGAGTCCCATACCTATTCGGGTAACATGGTTCCTTGGGAGACGCAGTTGTCCTCGAAGAAAATCGCGGCGGTCGCGAGCTACATCCGGCAGGAGTGGGGCAACAGCGCGCCGGAAATTTCCGAAGCGAAGGTGAACGCGGCGAAGAAGGAATTCACCGCCCAGACCGCGCAGTGGACCGAGGCGCAACTCCAGCAGATTCCCGCCGACGCCACGCTGCCCGACGAAGGTGGGGCCGCGGCTCCCGCTCCCGCAGCCAAGGGTGGGGCGACTCCCGCAGCCGCCGCACCGGCGGCTGGCAGTCCCGACCTGATCGCGGAAGGGAAGAAGAACTACATGATGATCTGCATCGCCTGTCATCAGCCGACCGGCACGGGTCTGCCGGCGGTCTTTCCGCCGCTCGTGAAAACGCCTTATGTCAACGGCCCGACCGAACGTTTCGCGGCGATCATTTTGAAAGGCAACGGCGGGCCGTTCACCGTCGATGGCAAACCGTTTAACCAGATCATGCCC
>JANXSB010000420.1 GCA_025352865.1 Chthoniobacter sp.
GAAGGTCATCGGCGGCACGCCGTGGATGGCCTACATGAAGGACAAAAACAAACCGAACAGCGCGCGCATCACCGCGCTCGCTCCGGCGGCGGACGGCTCGATTTGCTTCGCGGGCGACTCCACGCACGGGCTCATCCAGACCGGCAATGCCGTCGGCGGCGGCGAGCCGGGCGGCGCCTTTGTGACGGTGCTGAATGCCGATTGCAGCGCGCTGCGCTTCTGCTCGGCGATGCCCGCGTGCGCGCAGACCATCGTGGACGACAGCTCCACCGACCACGGGCGCTGGGGCATCGTCTCCGGGAAACTGAACGGCAAGCCCGTCGCGCTCTTCCTCTGCGGCGCGGCGGAGAAAAACAACGGCTACGATCAAAATCCACCGCCTGCGATCAACGCCCGCCAGCCGAAATTCGGCGGCGGTGCGACCGACGGCTACGCGCTGCTCCTCGAACTCTCCAAATAGCATTCCCATGAAAATCCACGCCCTCTTTTTCCTGCTCCTCACGCTCTCCTCTCCGATCCGCGCACAGGATGCAGCAGCCAGCTTCACGGTGACCTCGGCGTTTCCGAAATACGTCACCGCCGACATCGAGTTCCGCGATCCGACCGGCGCGAAGTGGCCGAACTTTTTTCACGGAAAACCGGCGAACGATTCCGGCGTCATCAATCTCAGCGCGGCAAGTCCCACCGCGAGCTTTGCGTTGCTCTGCGATAAGATGGCGCAGGATCGCGGCGACCAAAGCCGGCGTGTGCTCGGGGAACTTTGCCCGCCGGAAAAGCCGCCCGCCGTCACGCTCACCGTCGCCAAGATGGGGCCGCTCCAAGCCGCCGCCGCCGGTGCCAAGGGCAAGGACAAAGATGCTTCCACCGCGGAACTCACGGGAACGCTCGACATCGCCGGCCGCAAAATCCCCGTGAAAGCCACCACCACTTTCCGCCGTCACGACGGCAAGGGCGACGAGAAAAGCCGAGCACTGATGCTCGACGGAAACTTCACATTGAAAGGCTCAGACCTCGGCCTCCGCACCGTCGCGCAAGTGAACGTGCGCTTCGGCCTCACCGCATTTCCACCGCAGCCCGCCGCCGCTCCGAAGAAATGAAACTCGTCGCCAGCATCGCTCTCGCTCTCGCCTCCCTAGCCTCCGCCGTCACGCCAGGGGAGACGGCAGCTTTGCAAAAGTTCCTCGGCGATTTTTGCACGAAGTGCCACGGTCCGGACAAGCAGAAGGGCGACATCCGGCTCGATGGGCTGACGGGCGATGTCGAGAAGGAAGGCGAGCGATGGGGCGTGGTGCTCGATCAGATTCGCGATGGGGAGATGCCGCCGAAAAAGGAGAAGCAGCCGGATGCGGCGCAGCGGAATGCGGTGGTGACCTGGATTTCCATGCAGATGGGCGGGCACGCGCAGCGGCGGCCGAACCAAGGGAACCTCGTGCCGCACGAATTGCTCTTCGGCAGACCGGCGGGGGCGGTCGCGCCGCCCGCGCCGCGGCTGTGGCGGCTGAGCCCCGACGCGTATCTCGGCTTTGTGAGCGACGTGCAAAAGGGGCGCGTGCCGGGCGTGGTGCAGCCATTCACGGCGAACCCGGAGCGCGGCATCAAGGACTACGCGAAGCTCGCGGTGATTGATGAGCCGAGCGTGGAGGTGCTGGCGCGAAATGCGGCGGCCATCGTGGAGGCGCAGTGTGCGCATGAAATCGTGGACGGCAAGGTGCGCGGAAAGAACGATGCGCGCCGCGAGTTCGTGGAACTGATGGACCCGGCGGCGACGCCGACGCGCGCGCAGTTGGAGAAGGCGGTGCAGTTGCAGTTCCGCGTGGCGCTCGCGCGTGGCGCGGAGGCGGATGAGGTGGCGCGGCTGCTCGCATTTTACGACAAATGCGCGAAGGCCGGCGGCGGCCCCGGCGCGGTGAAGACGATGCTCAGTGCGGTGCTGCTGCGCGCGGATGCGATGTTCCGGCAGGAGCTCGGCGACCCCGCCCGGCAGCAGCTCACGCCGCGCGAGACCGCTGCGGCCATCAGCCTCGCGCTGGGAAATAATCGCGAGCAGAAAATTTCCGAGGCGGCGGAAAAAGGCGCGCTCACCACGCGCGAACAAGTCGCCGGGCACGTCCGGCGCATCCTCGATGATCCGAAATTCAAGAAGCCGCGTGTGCTCGGTTTCTTTCGCGAATACTTCGGATACCCGAATGCGCCGGAGGTCTTCAAGGACAAGCCGAAGGATCTGATGCACGAGCCCCAGCAGGCGGTGAACGACACCGAGCGGCTGATCCTTTTCATCCTCGAAAAAGACCGCGACGTTTTGCGGGAGCTGCTCACCACGCCGCTCGCATTTGTGAATGTGACCACGAAGCAGAACAAGCAGACGCGGCTGGATGAAGTCGTTCGCGCCATCACGCCGAACGCGCAAAACAACAAAGGGCAGTCCCCGCTGGAGACGCTTTACGGATTGGAGGAATGGACCGCAGAGCAGCCGGTGACGCTGGCGAAAGACACGCGCCTCGGCATCCTCATGCAGCCGAGCTGGCTCATCGCGTGGAGCGGGAATTTCGACAACGACATCGTGCGGCGTGCGCGCTTCATCCGCGAGCGACTGCTCGGCGGCACCGTGCCGGACCTGCCCATCGGCGTCGCCGCGCAAGTGCCCGACGATCGCCACCGCACGCTGCGTGACCGGATGCAGTTGACGCGCGCGGAGGCCTGCTGGAAATGCCATCAGCGCATGGACGACCTCGGGCTGCCTTTTGAAAACTTCGACCACTACGGTCGTCTGCGCAGCGCGGAACTCGTGGAAGATGCCGGCGCGACGGCTGCGAATGTGGACAAAAAAGGCAAGCCTCTCGGCCCCGTGGAGCGTCCCGCCAAGCTCGACACCACCGGCCTCATCGCCGCCAGCGGCGATGCAAGACTCGACGGCCCCGTGCGCGACCCGCGCGAACTGGTGCTGTAGCTCGCCGCGTCCGACCGCGTGCGGCAGGTCTTCATCCGCCACGTCTTCCGCTACTATCTGGGTCGCAACGAATCCCTCGCCGACGCGAAGACGCTGCAGGATGCCGACCGCGCCTACGTCGAAAGCAACGGCAGCTACAAGGCGCTGCTCGTCTCGCTGCTCACGAGCGACTCTTTCCTCAAACGCGCCTCCCCTTCCGTCGCGCAAAACACCAACGCTCCTGCAAAGCCATGATCCGTTTTTTCCCCACGCTGGCGTGCGTCATCTTCGCCGCGCTGCTGTTTCCCTCGTTTGCAGTGGCGCAAGCAGCGCCGGAGATGCCGAAATTTGGCAAGCCCGGCGAGGTCATCCACTACGCCCGCGTCGCGCTCACGCATCGTGCCCAGGCGACGCACGCCGATGGGCGCCTGGAACTCTCGCGCGCCGTCACCATTCTCGTCCAAATACCCGCACCGAAATGAACACCATACGCATCACCCGCCGCCACGCCCTCCAAGGCATCACACTCGGAGCCGGAGCCACGCTGCTCGGGCCCATCCTCACCCAGCTCGCCGCGCACGCCGCCGGAGCGCCTTCCGCCGTGCGGCAGCGGTTCGTCTTCGTCGTGCAAAGCAACGGCATCAACCCGAATCACCTCCTTTTGCCGGGCATGGCGCCGCGCAGGAACAACGAGTTGCCCAAGAACGAAGTGGTCGAGGAAACGCGGCTCGCGGGGCAGGAGCTGGCCGCGCCCATCGCGGCGCTCGCGCCCTTCAAGGATCGCCTCACGATCATCCAGGGGCTCTCGGGGCGCAGCGCGGAAGGCGGCACCGGCGGGCACTCCACGAATCACGGCGCGCTCGGGTGCTATCCCGGCAGTCAGGGGCCGATGGCGCAGACGATTGATTGCGCGCTCGGCGAGGCCAGCCCCGGCATCATCCCGAACGTCGGCCTCGGCATCCTCTCGCGCTTGGAGAACACGCTGAACTACCAAATCTCCGCGAGTGCGCCGGGCAAGGCGCTCCCCCTCCAGTGCTCGCCGGAGCAGGCGTTCAAAAATCTTTTTGCCAGCGTCACCGGCGGCGCGAGCCGGCATGATTTTGACAACCGCACGAACCTTCTCGATTTCATGGCCGACGACGTGCGCCGCTCGCGGGGCGCGCTCGTGGGAGAGGAGCGCGCGAAGCTCGATCAGTATCTCGCCGCCTTCGAGACGCTCCACGCGCGGCAGGGAAAAATCGAAAGGATCCAGCCCGCCCTGAGCGCGGCCATGCCGAAGCTCGATGCGAAATTTCAAAAGCCCACCGAGGTCAACCGGCTCGAAGCGCAATTTGAAACCGGCACCGCCGCCCTCATCGCCGGGCTGACGAATGTGCTCACCATCGCGTCCGGCGGCGGCGGGCAGCAATACCTCTCGTGGCCCGATCTCGGCATCCCGATTGATGGCCACGAAAACGGCCACGGCAAAGGCGTCGAGGGCAAGACCGCCGAGGAATGTTTCATCATCGTGCGGCAGTATCACTGCAAGCTCATCGCCGCGCTCGCCACGCGGCTCCAGTCCATCCGCGAGGGCGGCGGCACCATGCTCGATAACACGCTCATCGTGTATCTGAGCGACTCCGGCGAAGGGCATCATCCGCGGCTCCGGGAATGGCCCGTCATCCTGCTCGGCGGCCTCGCCGGGAAACTGAAACCCGGTGGCCGCTATTTGCAGATGCCGCCCTACCTCGCGAAGAAACATCGCACGCTCTCGAACCTCTACCTCACACTCCTGCAAGCGGCCGGCAAGGCCCGCGACAAATTCGGCCATCCCGACCTCGGCTTGCGCGACGTGGACCAAAGCGGGATCATCAGCGAGTTGCTCGCGTAACTTTTTCACCATGCGCACCGCCGTCCTTATCCTCGCCACTTCTCTCGCCGTTACCATGAGCGGGCTTGCGGTAGCGGCGCAGCCGATCCGCTTCACCGATGCCCGCGCCGCGCTCGATGCGAGGTTTGGGAAAAGCTGGGCGTCGCTTCCGCAGTCGGTCATCTCCGCGGAAATCGTGCGGCTCGCGGAGGCGCTGCCCGTGGGCGGTGCGCTCGACCTCGGCGAGGTCGCGTGTGGCGCGCTGGATTTCCGACGCGTGGCGGATGGCGTGCAGATCACCGGCGGGCGCGAGGGCGTGGTGCAGTGGGGCGGCGGGCAGCACGGGATGGAGCTGATGTTTTCCAATCTCGATCAGGAAATCCTGCCGGGCGTGGCGCGTGATTTTGCGAAGCGCGATCCTTTTCGCGCGGATGCGCAGCTTGCGGCGAAGGACTGGAAATTTTCCGGCGGCGAGATGTTTGGCAGCAAGCTCGCGCCGATGTCGGACTACCTCGCGCTATTTTGCAGCGACGGAATCAGGATCAAGGCCGATGTGAAAAACTGCGCGTGGATCTGCGGCGACAATGCGTTCGGCGATCACGTCGTGACCGCCGAGGCGCGCGTG
>JANXSB010000427.1 GCA_025352865.1 Chthoniobacter sp.
GTCGGGCCGGTCATCACGATTTCGAGCGTGGCGGCGGATTCGGGATTGCCGAGCAGGCGATTCGCGAGCCGGTGCGCGAGGTGATCCATCGGCCCCGAAGGCGGCACGCCGACAGCCCAGAATCCGACGCGGCCCGGATAATCCTGCACCGTCGTCTGCGCGCCCGCTTCGAGGACATCGACCGCGTTTGGCGCATACGCGAAATCGCCGAGGAACCGCGTCGTCATGGTCCCCGCGGCGAACTGCGGCGTGGCGATAACCTTGCGCAGGTAGTCGAGATTGCACTCGATCCCGCCGAACGCCGTGCCCGCGAGCGCGATCTTCAGGCGCTCAATCGCAACCTTGCGGTTGGGCGCGTGGACGATGATTTTCGCGAGCATCGGATCGTAGAATGGGGTGACTTCCGTGCCGGCCTCCACCCACGTTTCGCAGCGTGCGCTTTCGTGAAAGGCGACCTCGGTGAGCGTGCCGCAGCTCGGCTGGAAATTCTTGTGCGGGTCTTCTGCGTAGATACGAACCTGAATGGATTGGCCGCACGGCGCGTGCGTGTAGGCGTCGAGGAAACTCGCGTCGCCCGCGGCGAGACGGATCATCCACTCGACGAGATCGACGCCCGTTACCTCTTCGGTCACGCCGTGCTCGACTTGCAGCCGTGTGTTCACTTCGAGGAAATAGAACGCGCCGCTGTCTGCATCGAAGACGAACTCGACGGTTCCCGCCGAGCGATAGCTGACGGCCTTGCCGAGCTTCACCGCCGCGGCGAAAAGCGCGGCGCGCTGCTCCTCTGACAAGCCCGGCGCGGGCGTCTCCTCGATGACCTTTTGATTCCGCCGCTGCGTCGAGCAGTCGCGCTCGCCGAGGGCGACGACCCGCCCTTTTCCATCGCCGAAAATCTGCACCTCGATGTGCCGCGCATGGGCCACGAATTTTTCGAGGAAGATGCCCGAGTCCTTGAAATTGCTCCGGCTCAGCCGCTCGACAGACACGAAGGCGTCGGCGAGTTCCGCGCGATTCCAGCACACCCGCATCCCGATGCCGCCGCCGCCCGCCGTGCTCTTCAGCATCACCGGATAGCCGATGCGCTCCGCCTCGACCGCCGCCACATCCGCGCTCGCCACGAGGCCCGTGCCCGGCAGCAGCGGCACGCCGTTTTGCTCCGCGATGGCGCGCGCGGTGTGCTTCAGGCCAAAGACGCGCATCTGTTCCGGCGTCGGCCCGATGAACGCGAGACCCGCTTGCTCACAGGCTTCCGCGAAGTCCGCGTTTTCGCTAAGGAAGCCGTAGCCCGGATGAATCGCCTGCGCGCCGGTGCGCCGCGCGGCATTGAGGATTTTCTCCACACGGAGATAGCTTTCGCTGACCGGCGGCGGGCCGAGCAGGATCGCCTCGTCGGCCTCGCGCACATGAATCGAGTCCGCGTCCGCCTCAGAATAAACCGCGACCGCGCCGACGCCGAGCCGGTGCAGCGTGCGGGTGATGCGGCGGGAGATGACGCCGCGATTGGCGATGAGGACTTTGGAAAACATCACGCCCAGATGAGCAGTCGCACAGGCGTGGGGTTGTAGCCGTTGCAGGGGTTGTTGAGCTGCGGGCAGTTGGAGATGACGGCGAGCACGTCCATCTCGGCTCGCAGCTCGACGTAGCGACCGGGCGCGGAGATGCCGTCGGCAAAGGTCAGGCCGCCTTGCGGGGTCACGGGGACGTTCATGAAAAAATTGATGTTGTTGGCGATGTCGCGCTTCTCCCACCACGGCCCGCGGTCCCGCAGCGCGCGCCAGAAGCTGTCGCGGCAGGCGTGCATGTGGCGCTTGTCGAGCGCGTAGCGGACCATGTTGCTCTCGCAGGCGCAGGCGCCGCCGAGGGTGTCGTGGCGTCCGCAGGTGTCAGCCGTGATGGTGAGCAGCGCGTTGCCGCGCGTGGAGATGAGGCGCGTGCCGGTGGTGAGGTAGATGCCGCCCTGCTCGCGGATGGTGTCCTGCGCGCTGTAGCGGTCGGTCGGGTCGTGCAGGTTGTAGAAAAGCGTGTCGGCGGCCTGGTTGCCTTCGAGATCGACGATGCGGAAAGTTTGGCCGCGCAGGATTTCGTGCGACCAGCCTTCACCGGCGGGCAGGGTGAAATCGTAAATCGCAGACGCGGGATTGAGCGCGCTTTCGGTGAGAGTGCTCATAGAAAATAGCGCTCGGTGAGGATGAAGCCGCGCTGGTTTTCGGGGCGTGAATTGCGGCACAGGTCGTCAGGCGCGGGCGGCGGCGAAGTCCAGACGGTGAGTTGCACGGGCTTCGGCGCGTAGGCGGGCGACGGGTCGAGCGGATGGACGCAGGTGTTGAGGATGACGAGCGTGTTCATCTCGGCGCGCAGCTCGACGAACGCGCCGGGCCGTGAGTTGTTTTCGTGGAAGCGGATCGCGCCCGCGTCATCGGCGGTGACTTTGCTGAAAAAGTTCACGTTCATCGCGAGGTCGCGCTCGCCGAGATTGTATTTGCCGAGTTCGGTGAGAAAGCCGTCGTGCGCGTTGCGATGCCAGTCGTTGCGCGCCTGCTGGTAGGTGCGCTCGCCGTATTTGGCGGCGACGTTTTTTGCGTTTGAGCAGCCGGCGAGTGGGTCGTGCCAGCCGCAGGTGTCCTCGATGATCGAGACGAGGATGCGGCCCATGTCGGAGTAAAGGCACGCGCCTTTCGTGAGCCGCGCGATGTGCTGGCACTTGAGCGTGTCGGGCAGGTTCAGCCGCTCGCTCGGCAGCTCGAAATTGTAGA
>JANXSB010000547.1 GCA_025352865.1 Chthoniobacter sp.
CCCGCCGCCGCCCAGCGGCCCTGATGGGGAGAGGAACCGCGGGCTTTCACCCAGGCGCCGAAAAGCAGAAAAGGGATAGGCGCAAGACACAGCGCGAAGCCGAGCTTTTTCGCGTAGTACGGCAGCGCCTCCAGGCTGAAACTCAGCGACGGATTCGGCTGGAGCCAGCCGCCTTTGCCGAGGTTGCGCGTGGCCCAGGTCCACGGCCCGGCGAGCAGGGCGATCATCATCACCGCGACCCAAAACGCCGGACGCCGGAGCACATGAAACCGGCGCGTGAAAAGCAGCGCGAGCGGCACGGCGAGAGCGAGTGCGAGGCCGGTGCCTTTGGTCAGAATCGCGAGCGTCGCGAGCACGCCGAACCACAGCGCATCGCCGCGCTTTTCCCGGTCGAGAAAATCCCCGAAAGCCATGACGGCACCAAACATCAGCGCCGCGCTCAGCGTCTCCGCCATGACCATCCCGTAGTACTCGCGCACCAGCGGCAGCGAGAGGAAAAGCACCGCGCCAAACGCCGACGGCGCGAGCGCGAACTCCGCGCGCAGCACGCGGAAAAGCTGCGCGGCCACAGTCGCCGCGAGCGCGCACATGAGCAGGAGGATCGAACTGCGCGAGGGCGAAAACGGGAGCGTCCATGCGGACTGCACGAGGTAGAAAAAGGGCGGCCACACGCCGAGGCCGACCTTCGGATAGTGCGCGTAGTAATCGTCCGCGAACTCTTTGCCCACCGCGACCGGCGAGCCGTGGAAGCCGTCCGCCGCGTAGTGCGCGGCCATGACCACGGCATCGCGCACGAACAGCCCGGTGACGTAATGCCCGCCCTCGTCCGGGTGCCCGCCAAACTCGCTCTGCCACGCGCCGCCGATGCGCTGCCAGAAAAACGCGAGGTCAAAGGCGAGGACGAAGACGATGGCGGTGACGATCCACGCACGGGATTTTTTCGGAGCGGGCGGGCAGGCGGCGGGAGCGGGTTCGTCGGTCATTTTGCGGGGAGCGGCTCGAAGCGCGCGAGCACGGCTTTGTGCTGAGACAGGTCACCGGGTTCGGGACGGCATTCCACCGCGCGCCAGCCGCGGCCGGTGAAGAAATAATCCAGCCGCAGCCAGGGGCCGAAGCGGCGGACGAAACGCCCTTTGCCGCCGGGAAAAGTCATGCCCCACCCGCGACCTTCGTGCGCGAAGGCGTCGGTCATTTCGCCGGCAAAGAGATGATAGATGAGGCCGTGGTCCGGCATGTTGAAATCGCCCGCGACGATGAACGGCTGCGTTTCATCCTGAAAGATTTTCGCGAGCGCGCGGGCGAGCGCGATGCGCGCGGTGAGCCATTCGCTGTAGTTGCCAAAGCCGGGTTCGCGGTGGCGGCGTCCGACGAGATCGCCCAGCACGCGCCGCCCGCCGAGAAAGCGCGACAGCTCCTGCCGCGGCGTGGGCAGGTGGACGTTGTAGAAGACCAGCGGGCGGCCATTGACGAGCACCTCGAAGCGCGCGGCGACCGGATGCCCGGCCCACTGCGGTTCGGCGAGCAGCGTGGATTTCTGGATGGGAAATTTGCTCACGAAAACGAACTGGCTGAACGAGGCGACAAATGTGCCCGGAAACTTTGTGGCAAATTCCGGCCCGTGTCCGTGGGCATCCTGAAGCAGAATGAAGTCGGGCTTTTCGCGATCGAGGAAACTGGCGAACTGCGCATGGTTGCTTTCGCCGAAGTTGAACGTCACCGCCGAAATCATCTTCGCATCGCGCCGCGACGATCCCGCGCGGCGAAAGGTCATGTAGCCAAACGCGAGCACGAGCACACACACGAGATGCACGAGACAAAGCCGACGGCGCACGAGCAGACAGAGCGGCGTGAGCAGAAGCAGCGGGAGCAGGAGCACCTGCGCCGGGGCGTAAAGCAGCAGACTGAAAACCCACAGTTTTTCGCCCCACCATTCGAGGCCGATCATGGCCGCGAAAAGGATCGCGACGTACGTGACCGTGAGCCAGCCGAGCGCGCGGCGGAGCAGGAGCAGCGCGCGCTGCGCCGTGTCCGCGGTGATTTTGAAAAGAACCGGATCCGTGGGGCCGGGCGCGGGCTCCGTCATGGAGCGGGCGGCGGCGCAGGCGCGGGCTGTTCGTCGGGAGAGTTGGAGAGCATGCGCTTGCCGAATTCGCTGTTCCGAAATCCCGCGATCTCATCCAGCGCCGGATTGGTGATCTCGCTTTCGCCCAGTTCGCGCGCTCTGCGGAAACATTCCTCGGCCAGTTTGAAACGGTGCTGAAGTTTGAAATGCAGACCGTAGAAGGCATGGACGTTGCCGAAGTTTGGATCGTTCCCGATGGCCCGCTGATAGATCGCGTCGGCCTCAGCAAACCGTCCGGCGAGGTCGAGCGTCTGACCGAGTTTCAGGAGTAGCCGGGTGTCCTTCGGAAAAAGTTTCAGCGCCTCCTCGTACGCCTCCGCCACCTGCTCGTGCAAAGCGGCGCGGCCCACCGGGTCTTCCACTTCGAGCGTCTTGTAATGCCGGGCTTCCGCGAGGTGAAACCAGAGGTTGGGATTTTTCCGCTCGTAGGTCAGCGCCCGCTGGGCCAGCGCAATCCCTTCGTCATTGTGCCCGTCGCGCACGGCCCGGCGCGCGAGTTCGCCAAAGTATTCGCCCGGCATGAGTGGCACGGCCAGCATGAGCAGCGCGAGCGAAACCAACGGAACCACCGACGCCAGCCAGCCGCCGGACGGTCGCGGCTTCTCGCCGCCGCCGCGGATATCCGCGCTGGGCGTCGCCAGAATGCCGAGGAGAAACGCGCCGAGCAGCGCATTGCCCGGCAGGTGAAAATTGAAATCGACGAAGGAATGCAGCAGCAGCGACGCGAACCCCGACAGCGCGCCCACGACGAGTGCGAGTTCGTTGCTCGAGGTCCGCCAGTCCGGCTTCAATTTGACGTTCACGATTTTTTTCAGCCCGCTGCATCCCGCAAAAAGGTGGAGCACGAGAAAAACGAAACCCAGGGCGGCTCCAATGACGCCGTACTCGGCGAGCAAATGTAGATAGTCATTATGCACAAAGATCGGATCCTGCTGGACGAGCGGCGAACGGAACTGGCGGCCATAATAGAGATAGGTCCCGCTGCCGGTGCCGGTCAGCGGATTCAAATCGAACTGCCGGAGCGCGGCCTGCCACATCATCGGGCGCATATTGCTCGGGTCATAGACCTGGGCGAGCCGCTCGGACATCGAGTCGCTTTTGGCCATGACAAAGAGCGCGCCGCCGACCAGCACCGCGACTCCAAACAGCGCGGTGACGAACATCGGCCACGTTTTATCCGGCCGAATGCGGCGCACCACCCAGACGCTGAGCGCGCAAAAAACGAGCAGCCCAAAGACTAGGCTGAGATAGCCGCCACGGCTGCCGGTGATGGCGATTCCCGCGACGCTCATGAGCGTGCAATAGCCCGCGAGAATCCGCGCCCATGTGCTCACGCGGCCCCAGCAGCAGATGCTCAGGGACATCAGGCCAAGCATTTCCAGCAGGCCCGCGAGATGATTCGGGTAGATGTAGAAACCGCTCGCGCGCCATTCCCACGACGAGCGCCGGACAATCCCCGACAACAGCATGAAATCGTCCGCCTGTTTGAACTGCACTCCGCCGATGAGCACATGCACCACCGCGAGCGCCAGGAGCATGCTGATCACAATCAGCCGGTCGCGTGCGCGGACGAAATAGAAGCTCGTCACCAGATAGGCAACCAGCGCGCCGAGCGTGAGAAAAAGATCCCAGCGCGCGAGATAAACGACCGGCGAAAACTGCGAGCGCGCGATGACATAGCCGCCCAGCAGGATGGCTGAGAGCCCGGTCCACAACGTCATGGAATTGCGAAACTCCTCCCGTCGGACAAAGACCAGCAGCACCCCGGCGAGCGCGAGGACGATGCTCGCGGGCAGGCTGAAAACGAGTCCTGCGCCGCCGATCAAAACCTGCATCAGCATCAGGGCGACAATGAACAAACCCAGGGAGAGGGAACGCATGGGAAAGCCGTGAAGCTAGCGCCTGAGAAAAGGGAAAAAAGTCAAAAGATGGAATCGACGCACCGTTGACCGCCGCCGCCGGCGGCGTCATCTCATGCTACATGCACGCCCTCATCCGCCGCGTCACCGGGTTCGACGCCCATCATCGGTTCTTCCTCGCGCTCGCGCTCGCCGTCATCGCGTTTGCGGTCTCGCTGCGCTTCGGCCTGCCGGTGCGGATGCTCGTGGCGTGGGATGTCTTTGCCGGCACCTCCGTCGCCTTCGCGTGGGCGCGCATCCTTTGGTCAAATGCGCGGGCGAGCGAGCGGGCGGCGAAACTCGAGGACTCCAGCCGCACGGCCATTTTCCTCGTCGTCGTCATCGCCGCGCTGGCCAGCCTTTTCGCCGTCGCCGCGCTGCTCGCCACCGCCAAGGGACTCAGCGGCGGACGCACGGCGGAGCACGTCCTTCTCGCCGTCGGTACGGTCATCTGCTCGTGGTCGCTGACCCACACCATCTTCACCCTCCGCTACGCGCATCTTTTCTACCGCCACACCCGCGGCATGCCGGACGACGCCGCCGGTTCGGGCCTCATTTTTCCCGAGGAGAAACATCCCGACTTTCTCGACTTCGCCTACTTCTCCTTCGTCATCGGCATGTGCTGCCAGGTGTCCGACGTGCAGATTACCTCGCGCCGCATCCGCCGCACTGTGCTCCTCCACGGCCTGCTCTCCTTCGTCTTCAACACCGTCATCCTCGCCCTCAGCCTGAACCTTGCCTCCGGGCTCATCTGAGCGGCGGCGGTATCATGCTGGCCGCGTCGCCGGTTGAATGGGGCAACGGTCGTGATACCCTCGCCGCTGCATCGTGGTGCGCGCCGACGCCCCGGTCGCCGGCAACTCCGCGAGCCCCACGCTGCCCGCAGTGCGCCAGCGCGCCGCGGGCCGCACGGGCACCGGTGGCGAAGCAGCCGGTGATGAGGTAGCCGCCGGTCGGCGCTTCCCAGTCGATCATTTCGCCGGCGACGAAAACGCCGGGGAGTTTGCGGAGCATGAGGTGGTCGTCGAGTTCGTCCCAGCGGACGCCGCCGGCAGTGGAGATGGCTTCAGCGAGTGGGCGCGGGCGCGTGAGGAAAATGGGGCAGGCTTTGGCGAAGGCGGCGAGGGCTTCGATGGTCGCGATGTCCTTCGCGCAGTGCGCGAGAATCGCGGCGAGG
>JANXSB010000448.1 GCA_025352865.1 Chthoniobacter sp.
GAGTGACCTTCACATTGCGCGGCAGCGATGGCGAGGCTTCCGCGAGCTTCGCCTTCAAGTCGCGGGTGACGGTGTGGCTGTTCTCGCCCATCAGCATGAAACCAAGGCCCAGGACCACTTCTCCTTTGCCGTCGGCGGTGACTGCGCCGCGGCCGGAGCGCGCGTCCGTGTCGCTCGTGCCGAGCGCGTGCTCGGCAAAGGCGGTGAGGCCGTCGCCGTCGGCATCGGCGTTGGGATTTGCGCCGGTGAAATTCTGCGCGTCCGCCGTGCCGGGCGAGCCGCCCGCATTCATGCTCGCGCGCCAGTTTTCCGGCGCGGAATAATTCACCCCGGCGGTGGGATGGATGAGCGTGAGGCTGGGGCCGCTGCCATCCGCGGCGGACGGCCACGGCGCGCTGTCGCCGTAGGTCACGCTCGCGATCACGTCGCCATTGGCGGCGAGCACGCGGAGGAGTTCGCCGCTGTTGCTGAGCTGACCGGAGAACTGCCCGGCGACCGGCACGGCCGCGCCGTAGAGCGCGGTGAAAGCGGACGTGCTGCCGGTGATGACGGTGCGCTGGCCGGGCGCGAGCTGCGCGGCGGCGGGGAAGGTGAAATCGACGGCGTCGCTGAGCCGCACGCCGCCGAGCTCGATGGTCTGCGCGGAGACATTCATCAGCTCGATGAATTCCACGCCGCCCGACGCCGGGTGGTAGTGGATTTCGGTGAGGACGAGATTCGCCGCGCTCGCGGGCACATTGACGGTGAAGCGCGCGCTGAGCAGCGCCGACGCGCTGCCGAAAAATCCTGCGCGCGCGCGGACTTTCACCGTGGTGTCGGCGTTGATCGTGATCGGCGTGGTGTAAATGCTCGCGCCGGGCGCAAAGCTTCCGCTGAGCAGCAGCGGATCGTTTCCGTTCGTCGTGAAAATGAACGCGCCGGACGCGCCGGTGATCGTGAGGTGGTAGCCCATCGGCACCGCGCCGCCGTGCTGGCTGAAGGTCGGCGCGGCGAGCGTGGGGAAAAGACCGACGTTGCGGAAACGCTGGATCGCGACCGCGGGCTCCTGCGGCCAGCACGTCGTTTCCATCCACGACATCTCGGGCAGCCAGTTGGCTTCGCGCGTGAGCGCGGTGGCCTGCCGCGCGTCGCCCCAGCGCGCGGACTCGGCGACGATCGCGACATCGAGCTGCGCCTGGCGGACTTTCCAGCGCGCGTCGTTTTTCGCCTGCGTGAGCGCGCCGCCATTGAACATCAGCTCCTGCACATGGTCGCCGAAGTCGCGCTGGAAATGCGCGTTCAGCCGGAGCTTGCTGTAGAGGAATCCGGGCGTGCCCGCGTTCGTCGGCGCCTCGATCGGCTCGCCGGAATAGTTCGTCGTGAGCGTGAGGTTGATGTTCGTGATTTCCTGGTCCCACGAATAAAAGCGGAAGCCCGCGCTGGCCGCGCCGCGCCGCCGCGCCGCCCACCAATTGTGCGCCGGCCAGTCGCGCGCGCCGGCGAAAATGTGGAGGATCATGTAGTCGATGAAATTCGGCATATCGATCATCACCGGGAGCGCGGGATTGAGCGTGCCGTCGGCGTTGCGCCCCTGGACTTGCTGATAGAGCGCCTCGCTGACCGTGGTCACGTTGAGCATTGCCTGGAGCTGGTCCCACGCGTCGCGCGTGCCGGAGTCGAGTTCGTTCACATCCTTCATCACGTCGTATTCGTCGGCCGTGCCGCCGAGATAAGCCGCGTTGAAATCCGTGCCGAGATCCTCGGTCACGTCGTAGATGCCCCAGTACATTCCGTTGAGGTAAAGATGGACGTAGCGGTTGTGCCCGGCGGGCCGGCCCATCGCGAGCTGCGAGTCTTTCATCCACGTATCGCGGATGTAGGTCGCGCGATGCCGCGGCCATTCGCTTTCGTCCACGTCCACCACGGAGTAGCTGTCCGTGCTCGGCGCGCGCAGCACGAGACGGTTGAAGCTGTCCACCGAGCTGTCGGGAAAAACGCGGTGCTTCAGCTTCGACGTGCCGTATTCGCTGCGAAAGTCGAGCCGCAGCGCGTGCTTCGGCGTGAACCCGGCGTAGCGGCTCGCCCCGCCGTGGATGCGCAGGCCCGCCTCGAGGTGAAAGCCCGTGGTGCCGTCCGTCTCGATCCACTCGACATTGGCGCGGCGCTCCCACGCGTCGCCGTGCTCGATCGAGTTGATATAGATGCCGGTCGCCGCATCGAACAAACCCGCCGCGGGCAGTGAAATGCAGAGCGCGGGCAGCGAGCGCAGCGAATCGCGGATGCTGTGGCCGGGCAGCGTCGCGGCGTTCACCACGTTCGGGTCCATCCCGTAATCCGCGGGCACCGGCTGACCGACCGGCCCCCAGTACTGGTAAATGCCCCACGTCGCGGGATAGCCCGCGGGATTCACCGGCTGCGATTTGATGCCGTCGATGAAAAGATACGTCTGCGTGTCGGTGTTCGTCGGGATGTAATCGTCGCGCGTCGCATTCGCGCGCACCACGGTCGTGCCGTTGATCGCGAGCGTCGGCCCCGGCGCAGGCGTGGCGGTGCCGTTGCCCGGCGCGGGCACGCTGCCGTCGGTCGTGGTGAAAACCGTCGCGCCGGGAGTCGCCGTGGTGATCGCGGTCGCGAACGGCAGATCGTAATAGCCGCGGCCCACGCTGAACTGCGTGTCGGCGACGAAGTCCGCGAAGCCCGCGTTGTTCAGCCGGCCCGGCGTGGGCGTGGTGAAATAGCGGTTCGCCACGCGGTGCGCGGCCACCAGCTCCGGCGCGATGAGAAAATCGCTGCCCGCCGCCGCGTCGTTGAACCCGTGAATCGCCAGCACATTTGTCCCCGCGTGCAGCAGACCGATCCAGCCGCTCAGGTCGATCTCCTCCGCCACGAGCGCCGTGCTTTTCATCCTGCTGCCCGACGCCAGCGAACCCACGCCCGCGCCCGCCGGCACATTGCGCCGCGCGACCTCGGTGCCGTTGAGATACACGATGCAGCCGTCGTCGTAGCGCAGGCGCAGCGTGAGCGCGTCGAAGTCCGGCGCGGCCGGCAGCACGAAGGGCACGCGCAGAAAAGCCGACGCGCTCACACCCTGCATCGCCGCGCGCACATCCGTGGCGATGAACGGCGTGAAACTTCCCAGCACGAGCGGCGACACGCCCGCCGCCAGCGACGCGATGTCCGCCGCCGAAAGCGCGGCACCCCACACCGTGAAGTCGTCGATCTTGCCGGGATAATTGATCGCGCCGGCATTCGCGCTCCCGATCCAGAAACCGCGGATCGTGTTCAGCGGAGCGCCGCCATCGGCCGAGAGCCACAGCGCGCCATTCTGCCAGACCTCGCGGTGCGGGCCGTTCTTGAGGAAGACGTAATGGTTCCAGCGGCCCTGGTAGTTCGCCGCGTTCAGCTCGTAGCCGTAAAGGCGCGTGTCCGTGCCCGCGCCCGTACCCGTGTCCCAGTAGATGTTTCCGTCCGACCACGGCAGATGCACGTTCAGCGTGCGGTTGCCGCTGCCGTCGGCGTTTTGCGTGCCGTAAAAAGCGCTGTTCTGCGCGGGTAGATCCGCCGCGCCGAAGGACCAGAACGCAACCGTCAGCTTGTCCGCCGCCACCGCCGCATCGAACGCGCCCGTCGCCGCATTGGCGATCCGCACATTCCGCCCCGTGCCCACCGGCGCGAAGTCCATCGCCCGGTCGCCCGCCGCGCCGCTACGTCCGCCGCCGCCCGCGGTGAAAGTCGCGCCCGTGACCGTGCCGTGGTTCCCGTGCGCGCTGAGGTCCGGCACGAGCGCGGGGTTCGAGGCATCGTTGAAATTCCACGCGCCGATCAGCGTCGAGGGCGTATCCGTCGTGAGGTCGTCATAGCCCACCGCCGCGAGTCCGTGCGTCCACGCCGCGTCATTGAAAGCCGCCGCCGTCCAAGTCGTGCCGAGCGCGCCGTTCACCGGAATGAAAACCGTCGCCGCACTCGCCGCCGAGACCAGCGCCGGGGCCACATCGCGCCGCCCGATGCCGTAGGACACGTCCGACTGCTGCGCCGGATACGCCGGAGAAAACGCCGACGCCACCGTGCCATCCGGCCGCACCAGCGCGAGATAGCTGCCCGAGCTGCTGAGGCTGAAATTCGTGTGCAGCTCCGCGCCCGCCACCGCACGGTTTTTACCCGACGCAAAGACCACGAGCAGCCCGCCCGGCGCGATCGTCGTCGCCGGGAAGCGCCACTTCAGCGGCACCGCCGCGTCGTCCGTCAGCGCCCAGTTCGTGAGGTCTGCGGCGGTCGTTGCCGGATTCGCGATCTCGATCCAATCGGAAGAGTCCCCATCCGCATCGAGCAACGTCCCGCCATTCGCCGCCATGAATTCCGCGATCTCCGGCGCGGCGTGGAGCCGCAGCGCCGCGAGAGCGAGGATGGCGATAAGTCGGAGGGAGCGAAGCACGCCCTCCTTTCGCACAACTGGCGGAAACGCGCGAGAATTTCCCGCTCGGCTCTGCCAAGGCAGTCAGCGATGCACGACCGTTCTTGCCCGCGTGGATTCCGCGGTTAATCTCCCGGCATGGCACACACCATCCAGTTCCGCCTCCACGCTCCCGGCGACCTCGGCAAGTTTCGTCTCCCGGCGGGAGTGCAGCGGCGGCTGAATGAATTGCTCGACCGTCAGGATCAAGGCACGCCCCTCACCGCTGCGGAGCGCCGCGAGGCGGAGGGTCTGGTCGAGCTGGCCGAGATGCTCTCGCTGCTGAAACTCCGCGCGTCGGGCGCGCAGACCGCGGCGGCATGACGGTGCCGCTCCCGCTGAAGCGTACGGTGTTTCAGCGCGCGGGCGGTCGCTGCGAATACTGCGGACTCTCCCAAGCGGGGCAGGAGGCGCAGTTTCATGTCGATCACATTCACCCGCTCGCCGACGGCGGCGCGACCGCGCTCGAAAACCTGGCCCTCGCCTGCGTGTCATGCTCCCTCCGCAAAGGCGCGCGCCGCACGGCCACGGATCCGGCGACGGGGAAGCGCGCTACACTCTTCCATCCGCGCACCCAAGGCTGGTCCGATCACTTTCAATGGAAAAGCTGCCACGTCAGCGGACGCACGCCCACGGGCCGCGCCACGGTGGATGGGCTGAAAATGAACCGGCTGCTCGCGCAAGCCATCCGTGCCGAAGAATCATTGCGAGGCCGACACCCACCGCCGGTACGGGCCAAGTAAGCGCGGTGTTATTCCGTCGTTCCCAACCCATCCCTCACCGCTACATTCTTTCTCGTGAAGCCTTTGTTGCGAGCGCTCTTCATTCTGTGGTGCCTGAGTTGGCCGCTGTCTGTTGTGGCTGCGATGTCCGAGCCATTTGGACATCCCCAGTCACGGGTGGTGATCGCAGTGCGAGCAGTTGGCGCTGGCAACATGCTGGCATTCTACGTCTGCGGAGCTGGGTGGCTGATTCATCGTACTCGGAATGAACTCGCTGCCAGCTCCTCCGTTTCAAGCATCTTGGGCGCTTGGGTGAGCTTTGTTTTCCTCAATCCGTTTGGCCCGGTGGTGCTCCTGCTCAGCCGACGCATACTGCGTGGAGGAAGGACTTTGCTCTAGCGATGCACGACCGTCATCCCGCTCGCCGCGTAGCGCGTGCCGGCGGCGGCGTCTTTGGGGAAGGCGGCGTCGATGCGTTGCAGGTCGCCGGCACTAAGCGTCACGGCGGTTGCACCGAGATTTTCGTCGAGATACTTGCGCCGCTTGGTGCCGGGGATGGGCACGATGTCGCCGCCCTGCGCGAGCACCCAGGCGAGCGCGAGCTGCGCGGGCGTGCAGCCTTTTTCGCGGGCCAGCTCCTCCACGCGGGCGACGAGCGCGAGGTTGCGCGCGAAGTTTTCGCCCTGAAAGCGCGGGTTGTTGCGGCGGTAGTCGTCGGGCGAGAGATCCTCGAAGCGGCGGATCTGGCCGGTGAGCATGCCGCGGCCGAGCGGCGAGTAGGGCACGAAGCCGATGCCGAGTTCGCGGCACGTTGCGAGCACGCCGTTGTCCTCCACGTCGCGCGTCCACAGCGAATACTCGGTCTGCACCGCGGTGATGGGATGCACGGCGTGCGCGCGGCGGATGGTTTCGGGCGCGGCTTCGCTCAGGCCGAGGTGGCGCACCTTGCCCGCGCCCACGAGCGCGGCCATCGCGCCCACGGTTTCCTCGATTGGCGTCTCGGTGTCCACGCGGTGTTGGTAGTAAAGGTCGATCGTCTCCACGCCGAGACGGCTCAGGCTGCCTTCGCACGCCGCTCTCACGAAATCCGGCTTGCCGGAAAAACCTTTGCGCATCGGGTCGCTGGGATCGCGCAGGAAGCCGAACTTTGTCGCCAGCACCACCTCATCGCGCCGCCCGCGGATCGCCTCGCCGACGAGCACTTCATTGGTGTGCGGGCCGTAGGCGTCGGAGGTGTCGAGGAAAGTGAGCCCGGCATCGAGCACGCGGTGGATGGTGGCCACGGATTCGGCGTCATCGCGCGTGCCGTAGAATTCCGACATGCCCATGCAGCCGAGTCCGAGGCAGGAGACTTCGAGCGAACCGAGGGAGCGTTTGGAAAGCATGCGCGCAGCGTGAAAGCGCAGGCGTTTCCGCGCAAGCGGGGATGCTGTGGCACTGGGTGCCGCTTGAGCGTCAGCCCTTGGTCACGGTTTCGTCGAGGTTGAGGATGGTGCTGGCGACGTTGGTCCAGGCGGCGAGTTCGGCGGGGTCGAGGGCGGGGTTGCGTTTGGCTTCGCCGTTGCCGAGGAGCTTGAGGGCTTCGTCGCGGCTCGCGGCGTAGCGGGTTTTTTGCTTTTGAAAAAGCTCGGTGAGCACCGCGGTCTCGCGCTCGGTGGGCGGGCGCGCGGTGGCGAGCCGGAAGGCGAAGCGGATGCGCTCGGCGGGCGTGGCGCCGCCCTGGGTCATCATGCGCTCGGCGAGGATGCGCGAGGCTTCCACGTAGGTCGGATCGTTGAGCAGCACGAGTGCCTGGAGCGGGGTGTTGGTGCGCTCGCGGGCGACGGTGCAGGTCTCGCGGTCGGGCGCGTCGAAGGTCTGCATCTGCGGCGGCGGGCAGGTGCGTTTCCAAAAGGTGTACATACTCCGCCGGTAGAGGTCTTCGCCGTGGCTGGGGACAAAAAACTGCGCGGTCCAGTTGCCGGAGTCCTGGCGCGATGACAGCTCCTCCCACAGGCCCGCGGGCTGGTACGGCGACGCGCTCGGCCCGCCGATTTTCGGATTGAGCAGCCCGCTCACGGCGAGCGCGGTGTCGCGGATTTCCTCGGCGCTCAGACGGAAGCGCGGGCCGCGCGCGTAGAGCCGGTTGTAGGGATCGCGCTCTTTCATCTCGGGCGTGACGCGCGCGGTCTGCCGGTACGTGGCGGAGGTGACGATGAGTTGCGCGAGATGTTTCACGTCCCAATGGCTCGCGGTGAATTCGGTCGCCAGCCAGTCGAGCAGTTCGGGATGGCTCGGCCATTCGCCCTGCGCGCCGAAGTCGCTCACGGTTTTCACGATGCCGGTGCCCATGAAGTTTTTCCAAAACCGGTTCACCGCCACGCGCGCCGTCAGCGGATGCTGAGGGTCGATGAGCCAGCGCGCGAGGCCGAGGCGGTTCGGCGGCGCGTCGGCGGGCAGTGGCGGGAGGCTGGCGGGTGTGCCGGGCGTGACTTTGTCGCCGGGCTGATTGTACTGGCCGCGCACGAGGATGTGCGTCTCGCGCGGCGTGTCCATCTGCTGCATGACCATGACGTTTGGCACCTGCTTCTCCACGGCCTTCAGTTCCGCGCGCAGTTTTTCGAGCTGCGCGGCGGGCTCTTTGAGGATGGGCGAAACGCTCTCGCGGTAGTGCTTTTGCAAAGTCGCGCGCTGCTTCGCGTCCCGCTTGTCCGCAGGGAGGGCGAGGATCTGCGCGATCGGCGCGGGCACTTTGCCGATGGACGCAGCGGCGGCGTCCGCAGTCACTGCGAGGCGCGCGCGGCCGATGCTGTGGCCGGCGAATGCCGATTCAAAATCGAGCCGCACATGCAGGTCGGTGCCGCCGGGAAAACCGAACGGTTTCTCCGCGACGAACCACGCCGTCCGCGTCTCGTGCTTGGTGTTTCCATCCACGGCCCAGCCGGTCTGCGCGAGGCCGTCGATGACTTTCGCAATCTCGTAATTCGCCTGCGAGTAGTCGGCCTCCGCGGCGACGAGCCGCACCTTCGCCGTTTGCTTCGGATCGGCCACGGACTGCGCCTCCACCTCGATACCGGTGAGGACGAAGTTCCCATTGCTCGCCCGCCCCGGCCCGCCATCGACGAGCGAAGGATCGGTGAGTGCTTCCAGCCGCAGCGCCGTCATCCCCGCACGGTCGGTGCGCGCGGTGATCTCGTAGTGATCCATCCCGGCATTCGCACCGCTCGCGAGGATCGAATGATCCGGCTGCACCGCGAGCGTCGCGCCGCTGAGCGACTTCGCGGCGGCGGGCGCGAGCACCGTCCAGTCCGGCGGCGTCGGCGGTGCGGCGGTTTTTTCCCACGCCGCCTGCGCGGCATCGGCGCGCGCGGTCAGCTCGGCGTATTGTTTCTCCGCGTCGGCAATTTTTTTCCCGAGCGCGGCGATCGTCGCGTCTTGTTCCGCCGTCGGCACCTTGAGCACCGGCGCGGCGTTGCCCTGGCTGCCGTCGAGTCCGTTTTCCGGCACGGCGTTGAAGTAGGCGTAGAGCTGGTAGTACTCCTTCTGCGTGAGCGGATCGAACTTGTGGTCGTGGCATTGCGTGCAGTTCACCGTGAGCCCGAGGAAGGCGGTGCCGAAGGTGTTCACGCGGTCGAAAATGTAGTTCGTCAGATACTCCTCCGGGATCGCTCCGCCTTCGAAGTTGACCATGTTATTCCGGCAGAAACCGGTGGCGACTTTCTGCTCGGTCGTGGCATTGGGCAAAAGATCGCCCGCGAGCTGCCAGAGGATGAACTGATCGAAAGGCAGGTTTTTGTTGAACGCCTCGATGACCCACTCGCGCCATTTCCACATCTCGCGCCCGGCGTCGAGATGGTAGCCGTGGGTATCCGCGTAGCGCGAAAGATCGAGCCAGTGGACGGCCATCTTTTCGCCAAAGCGCGGCGAGGCCAGCAGCCGCGCAACCAGCCTGCCATAAGCATCCGGCGACTGGTCGGTGAGAAAGGCATCGATCTCCGCGGACGTGGGCGGAAGGCCGGTGAGATCGAAAGTCACGCGGCGGATGAGGGTGGGCTTGTCGGCCTGGGGCGAGGGTTTGAGCCCGTCTTTTTCAAAGCGCGCGAGGATGAAGGCGTCGATGGGATTTGTGAGTCCAGCTTTGGGCAGCGCCGGTTTCTGCGGCGCGATGAGCGACCAGTGCGGCTCGTACTTCGCACCCTGCGCGATCCAATTTTTGATGAGCGCGATTTGCTCGGGCTTGAGCTTTTTTTCGCTCTTCGGCGGCGGCATTTTCTCGTCGGCATCGTGCGATTCGATGCGCACCACGGCGTCGCTTTTCAGGAGGTCGCCGGGCATGATCGCGCGCACGCCTTCGATCTCCGCGCGCGCGCCGTCGGAAGTGTCGAGCCGGCGGTCGGCTTTGCGCGCGCGCTTGTCCGGGCCGTGGCAGGAGAAGCAGTTTTCCGAAAGGATGGGGCGGATGTCGCGGTTGTAGGAGACATCCTGCGCGTGCAGCGAGCAGGCGGCTAGTGCGGCGGCGAGCGGGAGAAAGGAGCGGGCGTTCATCGGAGGTCGTAATGGTGCAATGACGCGCAGACGCACATTCTTAGGCGGTGCGGTTGATGGGTCATTTGTTCAGCGCGTTTTATCCCTGCTGGCCGCAAAGCCGCAAGGGCGCGACTTCGATGGAGCGCTGGCCGTCGCCCACCCAGATCGCGCCGTCCTGCACGGTGACCTGCAATTCCATGGTGCGCTGCGCCAGCGCGGCGAGCGCCTGGCTTTGCTCCGCGGGGATCTGCCACACGGTGAGGTTGCGCGCGCGGGTGAGGTTTGCAGCGATGCCTTTCCACCAAACGGGCGTGCTGGCGCTGAAGCTGTAAACGCTCACGCGATCCACACGCGCCGATGCGCGGAGGAGCCGCTTTTCGTCGGGCTGGCCGACCTCGATCCAATGCACGATGCGGCCGGTGAGATCCTTTTGCCAAAGGCCGGGCTCGTCGGCTTCCCACATGTCCTTGGCGAATTCGAGGGCGCCGTGGTCGTTGTCGGCGGGCACGTTCAGCGCAAAGGCGAGCAGCCGGATGAGCATGCGCTCATCGGTCTCCGACGGGTGCCGGGCGATCGTGACCGGGTGGTCGGCATAGACGCCGCGGTCGATGTCGGAGAGCTGGACGGTGGCGTTGTAGATGGTGGCTTTGATGGCCATGAAGGAGGAACGATACCACGCCGCAGAAGCCGCGCTTCCGCCAGCCCATTTTTTCGAAAGCTCATGCGGCTGATTTGCCGCCAGGCAACCGACCAATGCCTGAACATGTGCCGCACCGAACCGCCAGGGCCCCGCCTTGGAAAATCCCCGACGAGCAGATGGTCATTGCGTCAGCGATCTGTTAACTCTCAATAGCACGAACATCCTTGCGCTTTATCCATGAAACACATTTCCAGCCTCCCAGTGTTCGTCGCCGCCGCCTGTCTCGGTGTGGCAGGAGTCTTTGCTGGCGATGAAGCACCCATCTCTGACTTCAAAGGCTCCGGCTATGGCGATTGGAAGGCGACGGGCACGGCCTTTCAAAAAGGCCCCGCCTCCGGCGACCTAATCGCCAGACTGGAAATCGAAAACGCCGCCGACGCAGGTGTCGCTAGCAGTGAGATCGAAGGGGATAAGCCAATGGGCACACTTACTTCGCCGGACTTTAAGATTTCAAGAAAGTATATCTCCTTCCGTATCGGCGGCGGCAACTACGAGCATCACACCTGCCTGAACCTGCTCATCGGCGGCAAGGTGGTGCGCAGTGCGACGGGCTGGAAAAGCGACCGCCTTGCGCCAGTGAGCTGGGATGTTAGCCGCTTTTCCGGTTTAACTGCACATGTGCAAATCGTGGACGAAGCCAGCGGCGATTGGGGTCACATCAATGTCGATCACATCGTCCAGACGGACAATCCCGAGCGCCTGCCCGTCGTCACCGAGCCGCTCTACCGCGAGTCACTGCGCCCGCAGTTTCACTTCACCGCCCGGCAGTGGACTGCGGACCGGCTGAATCCCGGCATGAGGGAGGAGGGTTGGCTCAATGACCTCAATGGCCTGATCTATTACGAAGGTGAGTATCACCTTTTCGCGCAGCGATGGAACAAATGCTGGATCCATGCGGTCAGCAGAGACCTAATCCACTGGACGGAGCTGGAGCCTGCCTTTTGGGAGGAGAGTTTGGATAGCGCGGTGCAATCCGGCTCGTGTGTCGTGGATTACAAAAACACCTCGGGTCTTTCGCCGGACAAAGCGACTCCGCCGCTGATTGCGTTCTGGTCGCGCAACGACAATCGCAGCCAGTGCCTTTCCTACAGTCTCGACCATGGCCGCACTTGGAAGCATTACGACAAGAACCCACTCATGGTCTTTCCCGAGCGCGACCCCAAGGTCTTCTGGCACGCACCGGGCAACCACTGGGTCATGATGCTTTATGGCGGCGGCAAATACCACATCCTGACCTCGGAGAATCTGCTGGAGTGGAAAGATGAACATCATCCCATCGCCGACAGTTTCGAGTGCCCGGACTTTTTCGAACTGCCCATCGACGGGAGTAAGGACAACAAGAAGTGGGTGCTTATCCAAGGGAATGGAAACTACTCCATCGGCACCTTTAACGGCACCGAGTTCAAGGAAGAGACCAAGCGTTTCGCCTGTGACGTCGGCCCCAACTTTTACGCCACGCAAAGCTGGGCCAACACGGAAACTGGCGATGGCCGGAGAATCCAGACTGCCTGGATGCGCGGTGCGGATTTCCCGGATATGCCGTTCAATCAAATGATCAGCTTCCCATGTGAACTGACTCTCCACACCACGCCCGATGGTCTCCGGGTTTTCCGCAAACCCATCCGGGAAATAGCCGCCCTGCACCATGGCCAGGATACTTGGACGAATCGCACGCTGGGCAAAGACCAGACGCTGCTGCTGGAGCCATCGGGGCAATTGTTTCACCTCGAAGCCGAGGTCAGCATCCCGGAAGGAGCCCGGCTGATCTTCAACCTGCGGGGCATCCCGGTCGTCCTCACCTCCAAAACGATCGAGTCGGGCCACAACCCGGCTCTCGTACGCGACCAGATCCGAAGGGTGGAAATCCTCGTGGACCGCACCTCACTCGAAACCTTTGTGAATGAGGGAGAGATTTCATCGACGAGATACGTCCTGCCCAAGGCCAGCGGACTCTCGGTGAGGGCCGAGGGTGGGTCCGTCACGATCCAGTCGCTCACCGTGCACCCGCTCAACTCGGCATGGGTGGAAGGAATAAGAGACTAGGTGCGGCCTGCGCAACCGGAGAGGCGTGAAGCTCGACACCGGCGGCAGGCATCGGTATGTCTCACATGCCTCGCAACCCCGAACACTCCTTCCCATGCACATTCCCAATCTCCGCCGTTCATTCCTTCTCGCGCTCTCCCTTTTCGCCACCAGCTGCGACCAGAAGCCAGCGGGCACCGGCACGCCTGCGGACGGCAAAGGCAAACTCTTCGCGGTGTCTTTCATGACGCTGAACAACCCGTTCTTCGTCGATCTCGGCGAGGGCATTCGCACGGTCGTCGAAGCGCACGGCGACCGGCTGGTGGTGCTCGATGCGAAGTTCGACGCGCTCAAGCAGAAGAACGACATCTCCGACGTGCTGCAGCAGGAGCCCGCGGCCATTTTCATCAACCCGGTGAATTGGGAAGGCGTGCGCGCGACGCTCATGGACGCGCAGCGGCGCAAGGTGCCGATCATCGTCGTGGACACGCAGGTCGCGGATGACGGAATGGTGCTCACGCAGGTCGCCAGCGACAACGTGGCCGCGGGCCGGCTCGCGTGCGAGGCGCTGGGCAAAGTGAAGCCCGCGGCCAAGCTAGCGATCCTGCACCACTCGGTCGCGAAGTCGTGCATCGACCGCGTGCAAGGCTTCAAGGAAGCGATGGCGAAGTTTCCCGAAATGAAGCTGCTCGACACGCAGGAAGGCAAAGGCTCGCGCGAAGGGGCGCTGCCGGTGATGCGCGATTTGCTCGGACGGTTTCCGGAACTCGACGCGGTGTTTCCGATCAATGATCCGAGCGCACTCGGCGCGATCTCCGCGATCGAGGGTTCGGGAAAAACCGGGCAGGTTTCCGTGGTGACGGTGGACGGTTCTTCCGACGGAATCGCGGCCGTGCAAGCCGGCCGTCTGCTCTCGACGAGTGCGCAATTTCCAAAAGAGATCGGGCGCATCGCGGCGGAAAAGGCTTACGACCATCTCGCGGGAAAGCCGGTGGAGAAAGAGGTGAAGGTCGAGGTGAAGCTAATCACGAAAGAGAACGCGGCGGAGTTGGGGAAACCGTGATTTTGTGATCGGCACCCGGCCTCGTGGGCCACGCGCTCTTCGCGGACAGATGATTGCGTTCCCGAACTGCCGGCGCGCGGCCCGACTCCGTTCCCGCCTTACGTCGCGGATTTTTGAAACGCCAAAGCCGGCATTCTGGTCGCGGTAGGGACGGCCGGCTTGGCACGCGCAGTGTGGTCACACTGCGATTCGTTGGGTTACGCCTCCGCCTGCTCAACATCTTTTGGCTTCAGCTCGGGCGAAACGGGCACGACCTCGACGGGCTGCTCCGTCGCCGCGAAAATCTGCTTTCCGTGCTCTTTCACAAACGCCCACGGAATCTTCGGATTGTTGATGTCCTTGCGTCCGTCCGCGTGCTACTTGGTTTTGCCCGGCTGCTCAAGCCCAAGCTGCGCGAGGATGCCAGCTTCGTGCTCGATCTCGGCGGCGCGTATCAGAAAGGCGTGCCCTCGCGCAGCCTGTATCCCTTCCGGGTGCTCACCCGCTTTTGCGATGAACTCGGCTTCCACCTCGCCGAGGATTTCTATTGGTTCAATCCTTCAAAACTCCCTAGTCCCATCGAGTGGGTGAACAAGCGGAAGCTGCGCGCCAAAGATTCGGTAAATACCGTCTGGTGGTTTTCCAAAACCCCGTGGCCCAAGGCCAACGTCTCCAAGGTGCTCGCGCCTTATAGCGACCGCATGAAAAAACTCCTCGCCGACCCTGCCGCCTTCTACACCCCCAAAAAACGCCCAAGCGCTCACGACATCGGAGTGGCCTTTGGCAAAGACAATGGTGGAGCCATCCCGTCGAACCTCCTGCAAATCCCGAACTCCGAATCCAACGGGCAATACGTCACTGGTTGCAACACTGTCGGCGCGAAACAACATCCCGCCCGCTTCCCCGAGAAACTGCCCGAGTTCTTCATTCGCTTCCTCACCGACCCCGGCGATCTCGTCCTCGACATCTTCGCCGGCTCCAACACCACCGGTGCAGTCGCCGAGCGAGAAGGCCGGCGGTGGCTTGGCTTTGAACTAGAACTCGAATACGTCGCGGCTTCCGCCTTCCGCTTCATAGACCCGGAAACTCCGCCTGCCACCATGCGCAACATGTATCAGGGCATCCTGCGCCGCGAAGAAGTCGATGTTGCCGCACAAGGCTCGCAGCTCAGCATGTTTGAAAAGCCGGATCATGATTACCGCACAACGAAGGTTCGGAAACGGAAGCCACCGGCGACGAAATCAGCAGTACTAAGCGCGGAGTAGTATGAACATCGCGTCTGTCAGAATCGGAAATTTTCGTTCGTTCACCGATGAAACAATCGAGTTCAACGACTACAACTGCTTGGTTGGCCCGAACGGCGCAGGCAAATCGACTGTTCTTAACGCGCTGAACGTTTTCTTTCGCAATTCGAAATCGTCATCTGTCGATCTTCTCGAACTTTGCGAGGAGGACTTCCATTGCAAGAACACGGCATCGCCGATTCGAATCACTGTGACATTCAACGATTTGTCGGAGGACGCAAAAGCCACGCTGAAGGATTATGTGAGGCAAGACCTTCTCGTTGTTTCTGCCGTTGCTACATGGTTCCCGGAAACTCGCTCGGCACCAGTGGTCCAGAAAGGTGCTCGACTTGCGATGAAGGAGTTTTCGCGTTTCTTCATGGCATCCGCAGATGGCAAACCGGTTTCCGAATTGAAGACGATCTTTGCGGAGCTACGAACGGAAACGCCTGGCTTGCCTGCTGCTTCGACTAAACCGGGGATGGCCGCGGCAATTGGGGCGGCGACCATGGCGTGCCATCGGCGGTGGCGACGGATGCGACGCAGGTCTATCTCGGCTGGAGCGGCGCGGAGGCGGGCAAGTCGGTGCTGGCGTGCGACCTCGATGGCCGCGTGCTTTGGAGCAACAATCGCGGCGGCATCGCCGGCGTGAAGGCGCTCGCGTCCGACGGCAGCGTGCTCTACGTGCTCGGCGGAAACGCGGGCACGGACGCGGAAGGCGGGAATCTTTACAAGCTGAACGCGAAGGATGGCAGCTATCTCAAGTGGGACAGCGCGGACAGCGCGGACTTGAAAATCAAATCGCTCTGGGCCGCGGACGCCGCGGCCAAGCCGGAGAAGGCGGACGGCATCGCGGTGAAGGATGGAAAAATCCAACTCACGTTCGCGAAGGATCAACTCAGCGCGGTGCTCAACGCGGGCGATGGAAAGCTCGCGAAAGTGGAATCCGCATCCACCGGTGCGGGCGTGCAGGCGGTCGGGAAAGATGGCTCGGTCTGCGTGTGGAAAGGCGAGCCGGACAACCAGCACACCGGCATCGTGGACGCCGCCGTGTTCGAGCTCATGCTCGAACCAAAAAATTGGGGCGAAGTGACTTTCCAGTGAGGCCTGTTCATCCCAATATCTATCCGCGGCGATCTGCGAAATGCCACCCCTGACCCCTAACCAAAATCCCAGCCCGGGTAACAGCTACCACCTCTCGGGTCACTCTCAGCTCTTCGGTAATGGCTGAGGTCGCGCCATTGCTGGAACTGCGCGGCATCCGCAAGCACTTCGGCGGCGTGGCCGCGCTGGGCGGCGTGGACTTCGATTTGCGCGGCGGGGAAATCCACGCGCTGCTCGGCGAGAATGGCGCGGGGAAGAGCACGCTCATCAAAATCCTCGGCGGGATTCACGCGCCGGATGCGGGCGAAATTCACGTCGGCGGCGAGCGCGTTGCGATCAGCGATGTCGCGGACGCGGACCGGCTCGGCATTCGGCTCATCCATCAGGAGCTTTCGCTCGCGCCGAATCTCAGCGTCGCGGAAAACATCTTCCTCGGGCGCGAGCCGGTGCGCTTTGGGCTGCTCGACCGGCGGCGGCTTTTTGCAAATGCGGAAGCGTTGCGCGACGAACTCGGCCTCGCGGAAATCGGCGACGTGCGGGCGCGCGTCGGCACGCTGAGCGTGGCGCAGCAGCAGCTCGTGGAAATCGCGCGCGCGCTTTCCGTGAAGGCGCGCGTGCTCATTCTCGATGAGCCGACGGCATCGCTCTCCGCCGGCGAGACCGTGGCGCTTTTCACCAAGCTGCGCGGACTGCGCGCGGCGGGCACGGGCATCATCTACATTTCGCACCGGCTCGAAGAACTCGCGCAGCTCGCGAATCGCATCACCGTGCTGCGCGACGGCCGCTCGGTCGGTACGCAGGACGCCGCGCGGCTCGACCTGCGCGAGTTGATTCGCTGGATGGTCGGTCGCGAGTTGAAGGACCACTATCCGCGCCCGCCGCATCGCCCGCGCGAAGTGGCGCTCGCAGTGCGCGACCTGCGCGGGCCGGGCGTGAACGGCGTCTCGTTCGAGCTGCGTTACGGCGAAATCCTCGGCCTCGCCGGGCTCGTGGGCGCGGGGCGCACGGAGCTGGCGCGCGTGCTCTTCGGCATCGAGCGGATGAGCGGTGGCGAGGCGCTCGTGGATGGCCGCGCATTTGCCCCGCGCTCGCCGAGCGACGCGCTCGCGGCCGGCGTCGCACTCGTCCCGGAAGATCGCAAACGCCAGGGTCTCGTGATGACGAACACCGTCGGCTACAACCTCGCGCTGCCGTGGACGCGCGAGTGGCTGCGCGGCCCCCTCGTGAACCGCGCGCGGCGCGGTGAAATCATCGCGAGCGCCATCCGCGGCTTCGCGATCAAGACCGCCGGCCCCGCGCAACCGGTGACTGCGCTTTCCGGCGGGAACCAGCAGAAAATCGTCGTCGCAAAATGGATGGAGCGTCCGCCGAAAGTGCTGATCCTCGACGAGCCGACGCGCGGCGTGGATGTCGGTGCGCGCGACGAAATGTTCGCGCTGCTGCACGGGCTCATCGAGCGCGGCATGGCGATCCTGCTCATCTCGTCCGACCTGCCGGAAGTCATGGGCCTCTCGCATCGCCTCGCGCTTTATCGCGGCGGGCGGATCGTGCGCCAGTCAGCCTCCGCAGACATTTCTCCGGAAGAAGTGATGGCCGTTCTGACGGCCAGCGCCGCCGACGGAGTGAGCGAAACTTTCCCGCAAAAATGAACACCGACACCTCCACACCCGCGCCGCCGCGCCGCTTCGCACTGCTCTTCCGCCACCCCGCCGCCGCGCTCATCGGCGCGATCATTGTGCTGCTCGCGCTCTTCGCGTTCTGGGTTCCCGGCGGGCGCTTTCTCACCACGGAAAATCTACTCGATCTCGCGCAGCAGATTTCCGTCAACGCGATCATCGCGTTTGGCATGACGCTCGTGATTTTGATTGGCGGCATCGACCTGAGCGTCGGCGCAGTGGTCGCGCTGGTCGGCGTCGTCACCGTTTATTTTCTCCCGCATGGCCTCGCGGCGGGCCTGGGCATGGGATTGCTCACCGCCGTCGCCATCGGCACCGCGAATGGCGCGCTCGCCGCGCGCACGCGGATGCCGCCGTTCATCATCACGCTGGCAATGATGCTCGTCGTGCGCGGCGCGGCGTTTCGCTTCAACGAAGGCCGGCCGCTCGCCGCGCCCGCGGGCGCGCAGGCGTTCTTCGCGCTGGGCACCGAGCGGCTCGGCGGATGGCTGCCGACGCCGGTGGTTTTCATGGCTGCAGCTTTCGCGCTCACCGCCGTGCTGCTGCATCGCACGCGCTTCGGCCAGCACCTTTACGCCATCGGCGGCAATCGCGAAGCCGCGCGCTACACCGGCATCCCGCTCGCGCGCAATGAAACCGGCGTCTATCTGCTCTCGGCATGCTTCGCCGGGCTCGCGGGCGTGATCCAGGCATCGCAGCTTTTTTCCGGCGAACCGTCTGCCGGCCAGGGTTTCGAGCTGAATGCAATCGCCGCCGTCGTCGTCGGCGGCACGAGCTTCACGGGCGGCGTCGGCTCCATTCCCGGCACGCTGCTCGGCGCGATCATCATCGGCATTCTCGACAAAGGGCTGAACCAGGCCGGCGTGCATTTTTCCCTCCAGTCGATCGTGAAAGGGCTCGTCATTCTCGGCGCGGTTTTCATCGACGCACGTCGTCGTCGCTGATTTTTTTGGAAAACATGCGCGCTGAAATCGTCGCCGCCGCCGATGCCATCGAACGCGCCGTCCGCGCGCGGAATGCTGTGTTCATCGGCCTCGCCGGCATCCCCGGTTCGGGAAAAAGCACCGTCGCTGCGGAAGTGCGGACGCGCTGGCCGCGGGCCGTGGTGCTGCCGATGGACGGCTACCATTTGCCAAAGCGAATGCTCGACGCCGAGGCATTGCGCCGCCGCGGCGCGCCGCACACCTTCGATCCCGAGCGGCTGCGCGCCGACTTGCTGCGGCTGAAAGAAACAGGCGCGGGCGAGTTTCCCGCATTCGATCACGCGGAAGGCGACCCGCGCGAAGCGGCGATCCGCATGGACGCGCACGCGCGGCCGATTTTCGTCGAAGGACTTTACCTGCTGCTCGCCGATTGGCGGCTCGAAGCATTCTTCGACCTCCGCGTTTTCCTCGACTGCCCGCCCGACCTCGCCATGCGCCGCGTGGCCGCGCGGCACCTCGCCTGCGGACTCGCGCGGGACGCCGCCGCCGCGCAGGCGCGCGCCGAAAGCAACGACCGCCTCAACGCCGACATCATCCTCGCCGACGGCTGCCGCGAGCGCGCCGACGTGGTCATCCGGCCCGCAACGATTGTTCCAACGCGATGAACGCGCCGTCGCTCCTCGCGGTTTGCGAAACGCACCTTGCGCGAAGAGCGGCGCGAGAACGGATATCCGGTGCATGGCTACGGGGCTGTGTCCCGGAGCAGCAGCGCGAGCAGCGCGAGGAGTTTCATGAGGGGGGCTAGTCTCCGGTCTGGGTGCTCCGCGCCTGCGCTTTGGCATGGATTTCGGCCTTCACCTTTTTCAGCCGCTTGGGCCAGGCAAAGGTCGGGGCCGTGGCCGGATCGTAGCCGGCCATGTGGCCGGTCAGACGCGTGGCGGGCT
>JANXSB010000508.1 GCA_025352865.1 Chthoniobacter sp.
CGATGAAGGCGGCGCGCTGCTTCGCGGGGTCGGTGGTGTTGGCGTAGTGGTTGTCGCCGAGGAGGAGGACGAGATCGACATTCGTGCGCGCATCGAGGTCGGCCCAGGTGGCGGCGTCGAGCCACGGTTCTTTGCCGACGCAGGAGCCGAAGGCGAAGCGCAGTTTGCCGTGCGCGCCGTCCTCGGGCGCGGTGGTGAAAGCGGGCCACGGGCGGGCGAGCGCAGGCTGGCCGTCGAGGAGGATGGTATAGAAATAATGCGTGTTCGCTTTCAGCCCCGAAACGACGGCGACACCCGTGAAGGCTGATGCCGCCTTGAGTTCCGGGCCGACGACTTCACGGGCATCGGCGAGATCGGCGCGCTCGCTCACGCGGACGGCGAGCGTCGCGGCACCCGTGGCTTTGATCCAGATGCGCGCTTCATTCGGGCCGACGTGGCCGAGCATGGGCGCGAGCTGGAGATACGCGGGGCCAGGCTGCGGCGGCGGGATGACGGGCGCGGCGGTGGAGCTGCCGTAGTCATCGGCGAAAGCAGCGGCGGAGATCAGCGCGAGCGCGAGGAGGCGGGGGAACATGAGGGCGCGATGTTTGCGCCGGACGCAGAAGTTTCAATGTCCAACTTTTGCGTATAGTCCCGCCCGCATGATCCCACTTTCCGATGACCAGCCGACGCGCAGTTTTCCCATCGTCACCATCGCCATCATCGTGGTGAACGCGCTCGTTTTCATCGGCTGGCAGCTCCGCATCGGGATGGAGGATTCGCTCGGCATCGGCGCGTTCATTCCGGCGATGCTTTCGCACCACGAGCCTGGCGCGACGACGCGGCTCATCACTTCGCTTTTTATGCACGGCGGCTGGATGCACCTGATCGGCAACATGTGGTTCCTGTGGATCTTTGGCGACAACGTGGAGGACGCGTGCGGCCCGGTGCGCTTCGCCGCTTTCTATCTGCTCTGCGGCGTGGCGGCCACGCTCGCGCATGTGTGGCCCGCGCCTGACTCGGTGATGCCGCTGGTCGGCGCGAGCGGGGCGATCAGCGGCGTGCTCGGCGCGTATCTGCTGAAGCACCCGCAAGCCAATGTCCGCACGCTCATCCCGCTCGGTTTTTTCACGCGCATCATCGATCTGCCCGCGTGGATTTTCTTGCTCATCTGGATGGGCATGCAGGTTTTTTTCCAGGCAGTTTCCGGCGTGCATGGGGGCGGCGTGGCTTACCTCGCGCACATCGGCGGATTTGTCGCGGGCATGGGGCTGATCGTGTTTTTTGAGAAATCGCCGGCGCGTTTTCGCGGTCGCGACGCTTAGGCTGGAAAAAACCGCGCGCAGCCTGCTAACAAGCGCCGATGCCCGCCGCACCCTCTCGGGGAAAACTTTACCTCACGCTGCTCGCCGCCTTTCTCGGCTGGATGTTTGACGGGATGGAGATGGGCATTTTCCCCATCGTGGCGCGACCGGCGCTGGAGGAAATGGCGCGCGGGCTGGAAGGCGCTGCGCTGAACAATTTCGTGAACGGCTGGATGGCCTGGGCGACGGCGCTTTTCGTGTGGGGCGCGGCGCTGGGCGGGATCGTCTTCGGCTGGCTTGGGGACAAGATCGGGCGGGTGCGCGCAATGAGCCTGAGCATCCTGTGCTATTCGCTGTTCACCGGGCTCGCGTATTTTGCGGCGGTGCCGTGGCACCTCGCGGCGTCGCGCTTCGTGGGGGCGCTGGGGATGGGCGGCGAGTGGGCGCTGGGCGTGGCGCTGGTCATGGAGCTGTGGCCGGAGAAAAAGCGGCCGATGCTCGCGGCGGTGATCGGCGCGGCGTCGAATGTCGGCTTCGCGCTGATCGCGCTGATCGCAATTGCGTTTCCCGTGATCAAGGACTCGTGGCGCTGGGTCATGCTGGTCGGCGCGGCGCCGGCGGTGCTGACGTTTTTCATCCGGCTTTTCGTGCCGGAGTCCGAGCGCTGGCGCGCGGCGGCGGTGGGGCGGCACACGCATCCGCTGCGCGAAATCTTCCGCGCTCCCCTGCTCCGCCGCACGCTGCTCGCGATCGTGCTTTCGTCGGTCGTGCTCATCGTGACGTGGGGCGCGGTGCAATGGCTGGCGCTGGTCGGGCAGGAGCGCGCGGGGAGCGCCGATCCGCGGGCCAAAGGGATCACGCAAACGGCGTCGGCGATGGGCTCGGTGCTCGGGTGTTTCCTCGGCGCGTGGCTGGGGCGGTTTGGGTGCCGGCCCGCGTACTTCGCGCTCTGCGTGCTGGCGCTCGGAGTGACCACGTATCTCTTCCGCGTGACGCGCTTTTACGATCTGGAGTTTTTCATTTTCGTGCTGCTCGCCGGCGTGTTCACGGGCGCGTTTTACGGCTGGCTGCCGCTCTATCTTCCGGAGCTTTTTCCCACGCGCGTGCGGGCCACGGCGCAGGGGCTGAGCTTCAATCTCGGGCGCGTGCTGGCGGGATTTGGAGCCTTGCAAATGGGCGCGCTCGTCGAGAAGTTGGGCGGCTACGAACGCGCGGGCGCAACCATCGTGCTGGTTTATTTTGCGGGTATGGTAACGATCTGGTTCGCACCCGAAACCCGCGGCGCACCGCTGCCCGAATAAATGAATCCATCATCCAGACCCGGCTCCGAGGGCCTGTCCGAAATCCAGTTCGACCTGGCGATGATGGACGACTTCCCCGCGATGGTCTGGGGCATGCGGCTGGACGGGACGGTGTGCTATTTCAGCAAAGCGGCGATCGTTTTTTCCGGCACGGCCACGGGCACGGACTGGTACGAGCGCGTGCATCCCGAGGATCGCGAGCGGTGCTTCGCCACGATGCACGCGGCGTTTGAAAAGCGCGTGCCGTTTGACCTGCAATTCCGCATGCGGCGGCACGATGGCGAATACCGCTGGCTGGTGGATCGCGGCGCGCCGATGCGCAATGCCGGCGGCGAGATCGCCGGCTATCTCGGCGTGGCGCACGACGTGACCGACCAGCACACCGCCGACGAACTGCGCCGCGAGAGCGCGCGGCTCGTGCGGATCATCGAGGCGACGACGGATTTCGTAGGGATGTCCACAGCGGACGCGAGGGTGCTTTTCATCAATGCCGCCGGACGGAAAATGCTGGGGCTGCAACCAATCGAGCCACTGCCCGACCACGTCTCGACATGCCATCCCGAATGGGCAAACGAGATTGTCTTGAACGAAGCGTTGCCGACCGCGATGCGGGAGGGATTCTGGCAGGGCGAGACGGCCTTGGCGGCCGGGCAAGGGCAGGAGACACCCGTCTCGCAGGTCGTGCTCGCGCATGCCGGCGCGGATGGAACGACGGAGTTTTTCTCCACGATCATGCGCGATCTCAGCGAACGGAAACGCGAGGAGGTGGCGCGCATCGAATGGGCCAACCGCTACGACGCGGCGATCCGCGCGAGCGGGCAGGTGCTCTTCGACTGGAATTCCAAGACCGGCGAAATCACCTACGCGGGCGACCTCGTGCGCCTGCTCGGCTACTCCGCGGCGGAGATGGGCGGCGGGCTGGAAACTTTCCGCAGCCTGATCCATCCGTTCGATCTCGAAAGGTTCGACGAGGAGGTGCAGCGCGTCACCGCCACGCGCGATCCGTTTCAGCTCGAATTCCGCGTGCGGCACAAGGACGAGCACTACCGATTCATCCAGGCGAAGGGATATTTCTTCCTCGACCGCCAGGGCCAGATCGGACGGATGGTCGGCTTTTTCGCCGACGTGACCGCGCCGCGCCAGGCGCAGGAGGCGCTGGCCGCGGCGCACGAGGGACTCGAAGCCCGCGTCGAGGAGCGCACCGCGGAACTCGCACGCGCCTACCGCATCAACCAGGATCGCGCGCTCCAGCAGGAAGCCGTGGCGCATCTGGGCCGGCAGGCCCTGCGCGGGGCAAAACTGGACGCGCTGCTCGATGAAACCGTGGCGCTGGTGCGGACCATCCTGCGGGTGGATTACTCCTCCGTGCTGCAGCTCGCGCCGGGCGGGGATGAGGTCATCGCCACCGCGCAAGTCGGCTGGCCGGATGCGAAAACCGGCAACCGCGTGCCGACGGGACGCCGCTCGCAATCGGGCTACACACTGCTGACGCGCGCTCCCGTCACCGTCGAGGACATGGCCGCAGAGACGCGCTTCGAGGTTTCACCGGTCGTGGCCGCCAGCGGTGCCGTCAGCAGCATGAGCGTGGTTATCGAGGCCGGCGAATCGCCGCTCGGCGTGCTCTGCGTTTTCACCACCGCGCCGCGCACCTTCGTGCAGGAGGACGTGCATTTTCTCCAGGCCATCGCCAACGTCCTCACCGAAGCCATCCAGCGGCAGCGCGTGGACGAAAGTATCCGCCTCGCGCACGAGCGGGCCGAAGCGGCGAGCCGGGTGAAAAGCCTTTTCCTCTCGCGCATGAGCCACGAACTGCGCACGCCGTTGAACGCGATCCTCGGTTTCACCCAGCTCCTCGAAATCGACTCCCCGACCGCGAGCCAGGCGGAAAGCATCGACCACATTTCCCGCGCCGGAAAAAACCTCCTCGCGCTCATCGACACCGTGCTCGACATCTCGCGCCTCGAATCCGGCGAGCCTGTGCCGCTCATCGAATCCGTCAGAATCGCCGAGCCCGCACCGATCCCGCCCGCCGCTTCACAGCCGCCAGCCGACCCGCTCACGCGCACGCTGCTCTATATCGAGGATCAGGATCTCAATCTGCGCCTCGTCGAACGCATCCTCCAGCCTCACCCGCGCTTCCGCCTGCTCACCGCGATGCTCGGCCACCTCGGCCTCCAGCTCGCCCGCGAGCACCGTCCCGATCTCATCCTCCTCGACCTCAATCTCCCCGACCTCACCGGCGACGACGTGCTCCACCAGTTGCGCGACGACCCCATCACCCGCGACATCCCCGTCCTCATGGTCAGCGCCGACGCCATGGGCGAGCGCATCCAGCAGCTCCTCCGCCAGGGCGCGACCGGCTACCTGACCAAGCCCTACAAAGTCGCCGAACTCCTCCGCGTCATCGACGAAACGCTCGCCACCGCCGGCCCGCACAAAGTTTCGTCTTCATAAACGCCGCGCCTTCCGGCAGCTTCCGCCGCGTGAGACGCGCGATCTATCCCGGCAGCTTCGACCCCGTGACCAACGGCCACCTCGACGTCATCGCGCGCGCCGCGAAACTCTTCGACGAAGTCATCGTCGCCGTCGCCGTCAACGACCAGAAGCGCAGCCTCTTCACCGCCGATGAGCGCGCAGCCTTGATCACGGGCTCGGTCGCGGGTTTTGAAAACGTCCGCGTCTCGCGCTTCGACGGGCTCCTCGTCGAGTTCGCCAGCGCGCAGGGCGCCACCGCCGTCGTCCGCGGACTGCGCGCCGTCTCGGATTTCGAGTTCGAGTTTCAAATGGCCCTGATGAACCGGAAACTCGACGAGCACATCGAGACGATCTTCCTCATGCCCGCGGAAAAATACACCTACCTCAGCTCGCGCATCGTCAAAGAAATCAGCCGGCTCGGTGGCAATGTGGAC
>JANXSB010000525.1 GCA_025352865.1 Chthoniobacter sp.
CACGCGCCGGATGTCCGCGTTGTCAGCATTGGCCTCGGCGAGCACCGTGCGCGTGAGCGTGCCGCGCACCACCGCATCCGTACCCGCGCGGGTCAGCGCGATGTTCACGAGATTGTCGCCGCCGCCGTCGTCGTCATAGACCGTCCCGCCCGGCGAGGTGATCGCGAGGATCGCCGGCTGGATGGCGCTGCTGAATGGCACGCACAGCGCCGTGTCGATATTCCGCTGCACCACCGCGCGCGCATTCGTCATCAGCCGCATCGCCGCCGCCTTTTGATTCACCAGCGCCAGCGCCTGCACCCCGGCGATGCCGCAGATGACGATGACCCCCATCGCCACCATCGCCTGCACGATGGTAAAGCCCCCCACGCGCGGCCGGGCCGGGCGGGGCAGGGAGATGAGGCAGTTGCGGGAACGCATTCCGTGGTGAGAAAGCAGTGCATGTGCCATTGTCGCCCCCCACCCGCCACCCATGAAACATCCCCTCCTCCATTTCGCCCTCCTCGCCTTTTCCATCGCCCCGGCCTTCGGCCAAAAAGCCGCGGATGCCCCGCCAGTCGCGCTCACCTTCCCCGGCGAAAAACTCGACCAATGGCACGGCTTCACCCGCCACACCTTCCAGCACGACGGCTGCACCGCCTGGGTCGTGGAGCCAAAGACCGCGCGCCCCGGCACGCCGTGGTCCTGGTGCCTGGAGTTTCCCGATGCCTTCACCGACCGCTGCGCCGCGCCCGCGCTGCTCGCGGCGGGTTTTCATCATGTCCACATCAGCGTCGGCAACACCTTCGGCTGTCCCGACGCGGTGAAGCATTTCAACGCCTTCTACGACCTCCTCATCGCGCACGGCCTCGCGAAAAAAGCCGCGCTCATCGGCATCAGCCGCGGCGGGCTCTACGCCTACCGTTTCGCCGCCGGGCACCCCGAGCGCGTGAGCGTGATCTATGGCGATGCCGCCGTCTGCGATTTCAAAAGCTGGCCCGGCGGCAAAGGCACGGGCAAAGGCAGCGCCGGCGACTGGGCCGCGCTGCAAAAATGCTACGGCTTCAAAGACGAGGCCGACGCGCTGGCCTACACCGGCAATCCCATCGACCAGCTCGCGCCGCTGGCGCAGGCGCACATCGCGCTCATCCACGTGGTCGGCGATGCCGACGATGTCGTGCCATTCGCGGAAAACGCCGCGCTCATCGAGCAGCGTTACAAGGCGCTCGGCGGCGAAATCCAAGTCCTCCACAAACCCGGCGTCGGCCACCACCCGCACGGGCTGGATGACCCCGCGCCGGTGGTCCGATTTATCCTCGAACACACCGCGGAAAAGTGACCGCCGACGCAGGCGAAAGCAGGATTTCCAGGGTAATCAAGCCAACTCGCACACTGCTCGCGCGAAATCTTTCGATACAATCTGCTGGCACTTTTCCAGCACCGAAATCGGCTCCTCGCGCCCGAAGATGAGCCCTTCACTCCCCTGCCCCATTTACATCCAACGATTTTGCCGGGCAATTCTGCCGGGCTTCGTTGGAGCTGAGATGAAGATCGGACTGCGCGGGAGGATTTCAACAAGCCTAACAAATTGTCTGCATCCACCGCTAAGAATGAAGTGTCACGAGAATCATTTCCGCAATGCGCCACAATTACCGCTTCCGAATCCACCGGATCAAAGCGGCCAAGGGCCACCGGTTTCAATTGAAGATCGGGATGGACTGGAATGACGCCGGGGAATTCATTCCCGCTCACCGCTCGGCCTTCGCAGGACATTTGGAACTGGAAGCCGAGCATCCAACTGAAGTGGATGCCAGCATGGAACTGAGCCGCCTGCTCGAATGGATTGAGGGGCGCGCGGCGTGATCAACGAGTCGGCGCTGCGGCGTCACGCATTTCTTTGATGCGATCATGGGCCGCTTTGATGTCGGTGGCTTGACGCTGAAAGATTTCACGAAGATTCGCAGGCAGGTCGAGATCTAACGCCTTCCTGTATTCAGCCACTGCGCTATCCTCCCCGCGCTCACATTCGACCAAAATGCCGTGCGTATCTCTACCAGCTACCGCCGTCTTCAAGTTGATCCACCCTCGGTGAAAAACCCCACCAACGCTGCTGGCATTTTCTGGTTTGTGGTCGCCTTTGAATCGGGCGCGGCGCTGGCGGCGGTTCTGTCCTCTTTTTGCAACCCCAAAGGGCGCAGCCAAATTGGCCGATGAACAATCCATCGCCTGCCCACGTCAATGATGGGACGGCAGTGGTGCAATTCCACGGGACTCGGCAATAAACCGGGGGAGGTTCAAATCCTCACGGGCGCGGATACCCGAACAGACATGCTGCGTCCGAGATCCCGAGTCCGCTCTCCCGGCCACCCCAGATGCATCAGCGGCTCCAGGCTGGAGTTTCCCAAACTGTCGAAAGCTGGCCGACGAACTCGAAGTTTCGACGAAGACGATCCAGCGCGACATCGACTTCATGCGTGACCAGCTCGGCCTGCCGATCGAATACGACCAGCTCCGCTTCGGCTTTATGTACACCGAGCCTGTCACGCACTTCCCCAGCATCTAGATTTCCGAGGGCGAATCATGGCTCGAATTGTTCGAGACGGTGAGGGTCGCCTGATCCTCACGGACGATGATCTTCTCCACGAACGCCTCGTAGGAAGGTTTAGCCGTGGGCTCGATGATGCGGCCATCGACGAGACGACGGTGACCCTGCTCGCCTTACGGAGTAGTGAGCGAGCAGTGGAGGAGTTCGCCCGAATGGTTGAAAAACGGCGAATCTGCACTCACTTTTGCACTCACTTGGGCTCCTGCGGGCTCTTCCTCAAAAACAAATCTCTGTGCATGAGGCACATAGAAAAAGCTCCTGAGGTAGGGATCGAACCTACGACCGATCGGTTAACAGCCGATTGCTCTACCGCTGAGCTACTCAGGAATTGTCGCTTGCGGGGGCGAATGAATGCCTCACTGTCCCCTGCTCGGCAACCCTTTTTTCGATGAAACTTCCGCCCGCTTTTGCGCGTCCTGAATGGGTGTGAAACCGTCGCTTTTCCCTCGTGCCCGTGCCATCGGCGGTTTCATCGCCAACAAACTCTGAATCCATGAACCATCTCCCAATTCTTTGCCTCTCAGCCTTTGCGGCCCTGCCCATCTCCGCCGTCGGCGTGGAAAAGCCCGTCACTTTCACCAAAGACATCGCGCCGATGGTCTTCGAGAACTGCACGCAGTGCCATCGCACGGGTGAGGTCGGGCCGTTTCCGCTCACGACTTTCGCGGAGGTGATAAAGAAAGCGGAGACGATCGCCACGGCGCTCGGCGACCACGTAATGCCGCCGTGGCGCGCAGACGAGGGCGCGGAGAAATTTCACGACGCGCGCGCGCTGAAGCCGGAGCAGATCGCGATCTTCGAGCAGTGGTTGAAAGCAGGCACACCCGAGGGCGACGCGAAGGATTTGCCGCCGATGCCGAAATACGCCGCCGGCTGGATGCTCGGCGAGCCGAACCTCGTGCTCAAGCCGGCGCAGAGCTACGAGGTCGGGCCCGAGGGGCGCGACGTGTATCAGGCGTTCGTGCTGCCGACGACCTTTCCCACGGATCGCTACGTCTCGGCGGTGCAGGTGCGGCCGGGCAATGCCGCGGTCGTGCATCACGTCCTCCTTTTTCTCGACACCAGCGGACGCGCCCGCGAACTCGACGCGGCGACGCCCGAGCCCGGCTATGTCTCGTTCGGCGGCCCCGGCTTTCTGCCGAATGGCTCGCTCGGCGGCTGGGCGCCGGGAAATTTTCCGCGGCATCTGCCGGAGGGCATCGGCATGCGATTGCCGAAGGGCGCGGACGTGGTCATGCAGGTGCATTACCACCGCACCGGAAAGCCCGAGACAGACTGCACGCAGGTCGGCCTTTATTTCGCGAAAAAGCTGGTCGAAAAGCGCATTCGCGTATTCCCGATCCGCGCGCAGCAACTGCGCATCCCCGCGGGCGACGCGAACTACGAAACCGAGGGCTGGCTGCCGATCCCGGCGGACGTAACGCTCCAGGCGATCATGCCGCACATGCACCTCATCGGCCGCGAGATGACCGTCACCGCGCGCCTGCCGGACGGCACCGAGAAAAAGCTCATCCACGTCCCGGATTGGAATTTCAATTGGCAGATGACCTACCGCTTCATCGAGCCGGTGAAACTCCCGCGCGGCACGATGCTCCATCTCACCGCGCACTACGACAACTCCGAGACCAACCCGCGCAACCCCAGCAAGCCGCCCAAGGATGTGCGCCGCGGCGAAGGCACCACCGACGAGATGTGCATGGCGTTTCTCTCCTACACCGTGGATGCCGAGCACATCCCGACCGGCGGCGAAGTCACGGGCTTCCCGGACACCTTCGTCCTTGCGAAATAGCGCGCCCGTTTTTTCCGACTCATCTTTCTCCAAGGCCGGGATTGTCTTTCCATGAACAAAGCCGCTAGCCTTGCGTCTGTAGTTCCCAACCGCTCGCAAGAGCACAACCACCACCACCACCGAAATATGAAAAAACTCGCACTCCTCAGCATCATCGCCCTCTCCGCGCTCGGCCTCGCCGTGCATGCGGCGGACGCCACGAAAATCGAAGGTGAAGGCACCTGCGCCAAATGCGATCTCAAGACCGCCACCGCCTGCCAGAACGCCATCACCGTGACCGGCGCGGACGGCAAAAAGGAAACCATCCTCTGCGACGCCAACGACATCTCGAAAGCCTTCCACAAAAGCGTCTGCAAAGGTGCCGCGAAAGTGACCGCCGAAGGCGTGATCACCGAGAAGGACGGCAAGAAGACCATCGCGCTGACCAAGATCGAACTCGCGAAGTAAGCCTCGGCGAAACGCCAAGCCTCAAACGAAAAGGACGCCCGCGAGGGCGTCCTTTTTTATGGGTAGGGACGGCACTCCGTGCCGTCCGTGGGCGAGCATCAGCGAGGCGGTGGGAGCGCAATCACGTTCGCGGACGGCACGGAGTGCCATCCCTACCCGGCTGCGCCGCCACTACTTCGCGAAGCCCTGCACCTTCAGCCAGACCAGGAGGTCTTTCGCCCAAGGATGCACTTCGCCCGATGCGGCACCGTTTTTGCCGAAGCTAAGGCCGATGCCGTGCGGCCCTTTCTGATAGATGTGCAGATCGAAAGGCACATTCGCTTTCCGCAGCGCGGCGGCAAAATCGAGCGAGTTCTCGACCTTCACCGCGTTGTCCTCCCACGTATGCCAGATGAAGCAGGGCGGCGTTTCCTTCGTGACCTGCTTTTCATTCGAGAGCAGCTCGACGAGTTCCGGCGCAGGAGCGTTGCCGAGCAGATTCTGCTTCGAGCCGCCGTGCGTATTCGGCCCCATGCTGATGACGGCGTAGCACAGAATGCCGAGATCGGGCCGCGAACTGAAACGCTCGACCGGATCGCTCGCGTCCGCCTTGCCCGCGTCGAAGTGCGTGAGCAGCGTGGACGCCAAATGCCCGCCGGCGCTTGATCCCATAATGCCGACACGCTTCGCATCGATCTTCCACTCACCCGCTTTCGCCCGCGTCAGCCGCACCGCGCGCGCCGCGTCGTTGAGCATCGCGGGGTGGCGGTAGCCTTTCGAGCCGAGTCGGTATTTAAGCACGATTCCGGCGATGCCATTCTCCGCCAGCCACTCCGCATAGCCTGCGCCCTCGTGCGGCGCGAGCCCGCCGTAGCCGCCGCCGGGGCAGATGACGATCGCCGCGCCCGTGGCCTTTTCCGGCGCGGGGAGAAAGGCGGTGAGCGTCGGCTTGTCATCGTCCTTGTCACCGAGCGCGCCGGGTGCGCCGTCGGGCCAAAGCGGAATGGGATCGAGCGGCGCGGCGTGGAGCGAGGCGGCGGTGAGCAGCACGAGCAGTGAATTCAGGAAACGCATAATCGTTGGATGTCAGACTTTTTCCGGCACGACAAACGGCGCGCGGTATTCGCGGGTGAGCAGCTTGTCCGCCTCGGGGTTGCCGATGAATTTCTCGCTAGCCGGATCGAATTTCAGATACTGGCCGAAGGCCAGTTGGTCGGTGGAAATGTCCACGTTGTTCGCGACGAGATGCGATGCGAGACGGTCGAAGGAATCCATCGCGTCCTTGCTGCCCTTGATCTTTTCCTTGATCGCATCGGGCGCGGCTTTTTTGCCGAGACGGTAGGCGATGTTCCCCGTGTGGCAGAGCGCGCTGGAGATGTGGCCGTCGATGATCTTCCCGTGCAGATCGGCCGTCTTCCGGCTGCGCACGACGTGAAGAAAATTCGCGTAATGATTCTCCCCGTCCGTCTCGCCTTCCGCACCCGGCGCGGCGGGTTTCGCAAATTTCCTGATCTCTTTCCCGTCCGCATCAAACGCGATCGCATCATTGTAATTCGGGCAAAGAATGTGCCCGCGCTCGTACTGCACGACCACGCCCACGCTCGCGCCGCGGTACTTGTCCATTTCCTTCGCGTCCGTCTTTTCCGGCAAGCCGCGCACCTCAAAAATCAGCGGTGCCTTTTTGTAATCGTGGAAAATGACGAGCGAATTCGGCGTCTCGCCGTCGTCCACATACCCGAGCCGTCCGCCGAACGCCATGACCGCGGGCGAGATTGCATCCTCGCCGAGAAAGCGGCGCGCGATGTCCATCTGGTGAATGCCCTGGTTGCCGAGGTCGCCGTTGCCCGTATTCCAGACCCAGTGCCAGTCGTAATGCAGCTTCGCGCGCGTGAGCGGGAGCTTCGCCGCCGGGCCGCACCACAGGTCGTAATCAATCGTCGCCGGCACCGGCTGCCCGCCATCCACTTTGCCAATGCTCGCGCGGCGCTTGTAGCACAGCGCACGGGCATACTGCAGCTTGCCGAGCGGCGCGTCTTTCACCCACTCCAGCGCCGCCGCGAGGCCCACGCCGGAGCGGCTTTGCACGCCCATCTGCACGATTTTCTGATGCGCCTCCGCCGCCTTCACGAGCTGCCGCCCTTCCCACACATTGTGCGACACGGGTTTCTCCACATACACATCCTTGCCCGCCTGGATCGCCCAAATCGCCGCGAGCGAATGCCAGTGGTTCGGCGTGGCGATCGACACGACATCGACCTCCTTGCTCTCTAGCATTTTCCGAATGTCCTGATACGGCGTGACCTCCTGGCCCTTCGCCTTGAGCTGCGCCACGCCTTTGTCCAGCACCGCCGTATCCACATCGCACATTGCCACGATCCGCGCGCCCTTCAGTCCGAGGTAGCCTTTGATGTGATCCTGCCCGCGCCCGTTGAAACCGATGACGCCAATGCGGATGTCTTCATTCGCGCCGGCGGCAGCAGAGTAAAGCCGCGCCGGCAGCGACAGTGCGGCACCGGCGGCGATGGATGATTTGAGGAAGGAACGGCGGGTTTGGTTCATAGGGTTTTGGGTTGGGGAAAAGGTTGGTCGCGAATCCGAAATTCAATTCCGTAAAATTCCAAATTAACGGAATTGAAAAGCTGAGTTCGTTTGGCGGCTTTGTCATTTCGCGTCTTTCGAGTATTCGGCGAAACGCTCGGCGATCTTCGCCTGCTCGGCGTCGCCTTCGTGCAAAATGATCCGGTATTGGAAAGTCACGCTCTTACCCGCTTCGAGGGTGAAATCGCCCGCGCCTTCCGGCTGCGTCTTATCCATCTCGCGTTCGCAAAATGGGTTCGCCGCGAAGAGCCCGTAATCGCGCGCGTGCCACCGCGTCGGGTGCCGGGGATTTTTCGGCGAGTCGAAAATCGCGATACCCACGACCTTGCCATCCACCGGCCCGGAGTAGTCCACCCATGCGGCTTTCTTGCCCCAAACTTTTCCGTCCGCATCGCCCGCCGAGTTCACGATTTTTCCCGCACCCGGTTTCTTATCCACGCCAATCAGCCGCATGGATTCCGCGATGCGCATCGCCATCGTCCCCTCCTTCGTATCGCCGAACACCACTTCCTTTTCACCCGCCGTCAGCGTCATGCCGAAGTCGATCACCCGCTCCGCGCCGTCCTGCACGCGAAAGGTCTGTACACTCGTCAGCGGCACGCTGCCGTCCGCCGCCACCCAGCGGAGCGCAGCGCGGATCACGCCTTCCTTTTCGCCACCCTTCACCTCGATGAATTTCTCGTGCTCGATTTTCCCGAGCGGAATCTTCGGGGTTGCAGTCCCGTGCGACGCCGCCTCGCTCCAGAAATCCCCGCCATTCACCAGCCCATGCGCAAACCACAGCGAGCGGTGGTGCGGATGATCGTGATCCTCACCCGGCGTGTCTTTCATCGGCCAGTCCCGCGTCATCCGCGCGCCGCCGGGGCCGATGAGCGGGTAGAAATAAACATGCGACGCGCCGGTGAAGCAGTATTCCGTGAAAAGCTTCCCGCCGATTTCGACGCGCACTTTGTCCGCGCTCTCCTTCATCTCCACGGCGGCGAATGCGGGCAGCGTGAGCGCGAGAAGCGTGGTGCAAAGCGGGATGGGGAGACGCATGGGCGGAGAGCGTGGATGCGGACAGCCAGACGTGCCAAGGTTTCTTTGCCCGTTCGGTTTTGCAACGCAGAGACGCAGAGGCGCAGAGATTCGCCAGCCGGAGTCAGGCCGTCATTGCCGAATGCCTTTCTCTGCGCCTCTGCGTCTCTGCGTTAAAAATAACCGCCCACACCGCGCACACGTCCGCTAGGCAGAGCCATCACGCTCTGCCAAAGTGTGCCGCCATGCCGCCCGCAGAACTCTTCCCCGACGACGACACCATCTACCAAATCCTCACCCGCGCGCCCGGCCCCGCGGGGCGACTGCCGCTCACCGAAACGCTCTTGCGCGAAAGCCCGAGCGGCGATCTTTTCGGCCTCACGCAAAACGTCGGCATGGGCTGGGAGTCAGCTCTGGCAAATGGAAAGCAGTTCCTCATCCTCAGCACGCAGGGCGGTCTGCGCGCGCCCGACGGCACGCCAATTGCGCTCGGCTATCACACCGGCCATTGGGAAATCGGCCTGCTCGTCGAGGCCGCGGCGCGCGAGCTGAAAGCGCTCGGCACCATCCCCTTCGCCGCCGCCTGCTCCGATCCGTGCGACGGCCGCACGCAAGGCACCACCGGCATGTTTGACTCGCTGCCCTATCGCAACGACGCCGCGCTCGTCTTTCGGCGCCTCATCCGCTCGCTCCCGCGCCGCTCCGGCGTGCTCGGCATCGCCACGTGCGACAAGGGTCTGCCCGCGATGATGATGGCCCTCGCCGCGATGCACGATCTTCCCTGCGTGCTCGTGCCCGGCGGCGTCACCCTCCCGCCGAGCGATGGCGAGGACGCAGGCGCGGTGCAGACCATCGGCGCGCGGTTTTCGCGCGGGCTCCTCACGCTCAAAGAAGCGAGCGAACTCGGCTGCCGCGCGTGCGCCTCCGCGGGTGGCGGCTGCCAGTTCCTCGGCACCGCCGCCACGGCCCAGGTCGTGGCCGAAGCGCTCGGCCTCGCCCTGCCCCACTCCGCTCTCGCGCCCAGCGGGCAGCCCGTGTGGCGCGAGCTCGCCGTGCGTTCCGCGCGGGCACTCGTGGATTTGGAAAAGCGTGGCGTGAAGACGAGCGACATCCTCACCCCAGCGGCGATTCGCAATGCGATGGTCGTTCATGCAGCCTTCGGCGGCTCCACGAATCTGCTCCTCCACATCCCCGCCATCGCCCACTCCGCCAAGCTTCCCCGCCCCACCGTCGCCGACTGGATCGACGTGAACCAGCGCACACCCCGCCTCGTCGATGTCCTCCCCAACGGCCCGAAATTTCACCCCACCATCCGCGCCTACCTCGCCGGCGGCGGGCCGGAAGTCATGCTGCACCTCCGCGCGCTCGGCCTTCTCGACACATCCGTTCTCACCGCCACCGGTCGCACGCTCGGCGAAAATCTCGACGCGTGGGCGCAGAGCGAAAGGCGCACGCACTTCCGCGAAATCCTGCGCGCACAGGACGGCGTGGACGCGGATGAAGTCATCATGTCGCCCGATCAAGCGCGCGCCCGCGGCCTCACCGGCACGATCATTTTTCCACTCGGCAACCTCGCACCCGAGGGTGCGGTGATCAAAGCGACGGCGATGGACCCGAGCGTGGTCGATGCCGACGGCGTCTATCGCAAAACCGGCCCGGCCCGCGTCTTCACCAGCGAAGCCACCGCCATCGCCGCGCTGCGCGAGGGCCGCATCAAGGCCGGCGATGTCATGGTCCTCGCGGGCGTGGGACCGATGGGCACGGGCATGGAGGAGACGTATCAAATCACCTCCGCGCTCAAGATGCTGCCCTTCGGCAAACACGTCGCGCTCCTCACCGACGCCCGCTTTTCCGGCGTCTCCACCGGCGCGTGCATCGGCCACATCGGCCCCGAGGCGCTGGCCGGCGGGCCGGTGGGAAAACTGCGCGACGGCGACCTCATCCGCATCCTCATCGACCGCACGCACATGACCGGCACCGTCGATTTCATCGGCACCGCCGAGCACCCGCTTTCGCCGGCGGAAGGGACAGGCGAACTCTCCACGCGGGCACCTCACCCCAACCTCGCCCCCCACCCAGCGCTCCCCGACGACACCCGCCTCTGGGCCGCACTGCAAAACGCCAGCGGCGGCACTTGGGGCGGCTGCGTCTATGACGTGGACGCGATCCTCGCACGGCTGAACGTAGCTCGACGCATCTGAGTGGAACGGGCCGCCCGCCAAGTTGAGCCGGCGGATACCCCGCTCCTCTCCCGCCAGCACGCCCGGCTCACGATCAACTACGACCACCTCCTGCTCGAAGACCTCGGCAGCAGCAACGGCACCTTCGTCAACGACAAGCCAGTCGCGGAAGCAACGCGCCTCTTCCCGAACCAAAGCATCCGCCCCGGTCCCGACATCACCCTCGAAGTCCGCCGCCATCGCGCCCCGAGCGAGCCCGGCATCTCGCTCGCGCCAGCACAGGCGCGATTCCGCCAATGAAAATCCGGGCCGTGGATTTAATACGTGTAAGTATCTTTTGACATCGCCCGCGTTCGTCCATAAAACCGCCGCACTCCCGCCCATGAAGCCATCACTCCTCTCCGCGTTCGCCTTCACTTTCGCCATCGCTGTCGTGCCGCTGCATGCTGCGCCGAAAGAAAAATCCGACAAGGCAGCCGCACAGGAAAAGGGCGGCGTGCATGGCTGGCTGGATTGGCGCGGGCCTTTGCAAACCGGCGTCTCTCTGGAGAAGGGATTGCCGGAAAAAGTGGATGCGAAGGCGGTGTTGTGGACGGCGGATTTTCCGGGGCAAAGCGCACCGGTGATCGCGAATGGCAAGCTCTACATCATGGGCTTTCAAGGCGATGGGCCGGACCTGCAGGAGGGCGTGTCGTGCTTTGACGCGGAGACCGGGAAGCCTTTGTGGAAGCAGCTCTTCAACGATTTCCTCAGCGACATCGTCTATCTGCGCTACTCGACTTCGTGCCCGGCGGTGGATGCGGAAACGGGCAATGTTTATACGCAAGGTAGTCAGGGTTTATTCTCGTGTTTCACCGCGGATGGGAAGCTCGTGTGGCAGCATTCGCTGATGGAGGAATTTGGACGGCTCACGTTTCCCAACAACCGCACCGCCTCGCCACTCATCGACCAGGAACTCGTCATCACGCGCGGCATCACCTCCTCGTGGGGCGCGCACGGCGCGGCGGGCGACCGCTTTTACGCCTTCGACAAAAAGACCGGCGAACTCGTCTGGTCGAGCGCGCCCGGCGACCGGCCGCAGGACAATACTTTCTGCCATCCGTGGCTGAGTTTTCACGAGGGCAAGCGCGTGCTCTACTCCTCCGGCGGCGACTCCACGCTCCTCGCGATCAATGCCCGCACCGGCGAACCGCTCTGGCGCACGCCGGTCGCAAAAGCCGGCGCGAAGGGCGGCATCAATGCCTCCGTGCTGGAGCACAAGGGCCGCATCATCGTCACGCACGAAAGCGAGAACCTCGACACCAGCGACGTGGGCCGCATGGCGGCGTTCAAAATCCCCGAAGGCGTGAAGCCACCGACACCGCAAACGCCGCAGGTTTTTCCGACGAAGGAACTCGAGCAGTGGCGCAATCCTGTCGGTGCGCTCGCCAGTTCGCCGGTCCTCGTCGGCGACCGCATCTATGAGGTGAATGGCACGGGCGAGCTGTGCGCCGTCGATGCCAATGACGGCACCGTTTTGTGGAAGAAAAAGCTCGGCATCGAGCAGCGCCAAAGCTCGCCCTTTTACGCCGACGGCAAGCTCTACATCGCCATGTATATCGCCGCCGCGGGTGGCGACGCCAAGGCCGGCGAGACCGTCGGCGACGGCGAGATTTTCGTCGTCAAACCCGGCGACAAGGACGCCGAAATTTTGAGCCACACCGTCCTCACCGGCAAATGCTACGGCTCGCCCGTGGGCTACAACGGCAAGCTCTACGTGCAGACCGAAAAGAAGCTCTATTGCTTCGGCAAAAAGGGCGCGAACAAAGGACTCGCGACCGCGCCCGAGGCGGAGAAATGGCCCGCGCCTGGCGAGAAGAAGCAGCTCCAGATCATCCCTTACGAAATGCTCCTCCAGCCCGGCAAAACGCAGTCCTTCCGCATCCGCGCGCTCGATGCGAATGGCTTCACCGTCGAAGAAAACATCGATCCGAAAACCGCGA
>JANXSB010000545.1 GCA_025352865.1 Chthoniobacter sp.
CGGCGTTGCCTTCCAGCGGCGCACCAAACATCGCCGTGTCGAGCCGCCCGGAGATCGCCAGCATGCTGTCACGGATCGCCTCCGCATCCAGCCGCCGCACCCGCGCATGCGTGAGCAGTTCGTTGGTCGCATCGCGCTCCACCGCCCCGGAAGGCGCTTCGCTGCTTGCCTGGAAGGCGCGCGAGGTCACGAGGTAGCGGATCATCTTCTTGAAAGACCAACCCTCCTCGACAAAGCGCGCCGCGAGAAAATCCAGCAGTTCGGGATGCGTCGGCTTCTCGCCCATGCGTCCGAAATTATCCGGCGTCGGCACGAGCCCGCGGCCAAACAGGTGCAGCCAGATGCGGTTCGCCATGACGCGCGCGGTCAGCGGATTCGCGGCGCTGGCGATCTGCGCGGCGAGTTCGCTCCGCCCGCTTTGTGTTGTCTGAAACGGCGCGCTGCCGAGCACTTCGAGATAGCCGCGCGGGACGGCCGCGCCCGGCTTGGTGTGATCGCCGCGTGGCAGCAGCGGCGCGTCCCACGCCGTGCCCTCGATCACGCCCGGCGCGCGGCGCGGCACGGGCACGTCACTTTCGATCCGGCGGTACTCGCCGATCATTCCCGCGAGATTCGGGAGCGCGGCGAGCGTGGACGGCAGCAGTTCGCGGCGGAGGAAAAAGTCGAGCAGCGCACGCTGCGGTTCGCTGACCGCATCCATCCGCCAAGCCTTCACTGCATCCGCCAGCGCAGTGCCGTAGCGCGCGGCCAACTCCGCCGCCGTTCGCGGCGCAGCGCCCGCCAGCACAGCATCCGCGGCGATCGGCTCCTCGCGCGGCGCATCCTTTTCGCCGAAAACCACGCGCTCGGCGGCGAACCACGAACGCCCGTCTTTTCCGCCGCCTTCGTGCCGTGTGAGATCGTCGTTGGTCACGAACTCGAGATACGCCCACGCGCCCTTGCGATACGCCGTGTCGAGCCGCAGCCATCCGGGCGCGCTGCTTTTCAGCTCGGCGCGCGGATAGGTGCCGTTCTGGCCGAGCGGGTAGTTGTCCGGGATCACGCGCACCCACGCGCCACCGCCGCCTGCCGCGCGGATGCTGATGCTGCCGGATTCGAGCTTGAAACGCGGCGAGGTGAAGTGGCCGTTGTGCCGCCGCGAAAGGCGGTCGGTCATCACGCCCGCGGGCCGTAGTCCGTCGAGCACGCGGTCGCCCTCCGGCTCGATGCTGAACTCGCCGCCGCGCGTCGCCTTTTCGTAAAGCCCCGCGCCGAGACTGCTCCACTGCGCGTCATCGCCAATGGCAAAATCCCATCCGGCGCGGAAGTGTTCCCGATTGAAAGTCCGCGCCGCGTCGAGCTTCTCCCGCCACTCGCGCGCGACGGCTTCCCATTCTTTTGCGAAAGCCTCCCCGTCGAGTTTGCCGAGCCGCGCCCATGCGTGCAGCGGGTTTGCAGAATCCTTGCGCGCGTCGTCGAGCAACGCGCCGGGCACATCGCCGCCGGTCAGTCGCTCCGCGAGGCGCGCGGCCTCGGGCTGCCACGCGCTCGCGAGGGAGTCGCGGATGGAGCCTTTGAGCGCGGCGAGTTCGCCGTCGCGGCGGGCGAGGAGTTCCGGCGCGTCGAGCGTGACCTGCGCGGGGCGGCTGCTCGCGAGGACGCCGAAGAGCGCGTAGTAATCGCGCTGCGAGATGGGGTCGAACTTGTGATCGTGGCAGCGCGCGCAGGTGATCGTCAGCCCTTGGAACGCCTTGGCGATGACATCAATCTGGTTGTCCACGGTTTTGATCTGCTCGTCGAAAGTGTCGATCGGCTGGAAGCCGTGCTCGCCCAGCCGGAGGCACGCGAGGCCGAGCTTAGATTCATTGAATTGCTCGCCGCGATTCCAGCGCGGCTGCGCGAGCAGGTCGCCGGCGAGGTGCTCGCGGATGAGCTGGTCGCACGGCACGTCGGCATTGAAGGCGCGGATGAGATAATCGCGGTAGCGCCACGCCTGCGGGATCTCGGGATCGCCCTCGCTGCCGTGCGATTCCGCGTAACGCACGAGGTCCATCCAATGCCGCGCCCAATACTCGCCAAAGCGCGGCGACGCGAGCAGCCGGTCGGCGAGCTTTTCATAGGACTCATGGGAGCCATTGGACTCATGTGCAAACGCCTCCACCTCCTCTGCCGTCGGCGGCAGGCCGGTGATGGCGAAAGTCATTCGCCGGATGATCGTCCGCGCGTCGGCGTCCGGCGCGGGGGCGAGGCCGCGCGCTTCCATTTTGGCGAGGAGAAAACGGTCCGTGTCGGTGTGCGGCCACGCGTGGTTCTGGACGGGCGGTGCGGCGGGTTTCGTCACGGGCTGGAGGCTCCACCAGCCGCGGCGGGCGGCGAGCATTTCGGGCCACGACTTCGTGCCGCCGACGCGCGCGGGCTCGGCTTTGTCGCGCGGATCGGGTGCGCCCATTTTCACCCATGCCGTGAAGTCTGCGATGATTGTGTCGTCGAGTTTCGGCGCTTTTTTCGGCATCTTGAAATCCGGGTCCTCGTGGCGGATCGAGGCGATGAGCAGGCTGTCGGCGATGTTGCCCGGCACGACCGCCGCGCCGGTGTCGCCGCCGCGTCGCAGCGCGTCGCGGCTATCGAGGCGGAGGCCGCCTTTGTGCTTTTCGCCAGCGTGGCAGTCGTAGCATTCGGTCACGAGGACGGGCCGGATTTTGGTCTCGAAAAAGGCGAGCTGCTCGGGCGTGGATTCCGCCGCGCGGGCGAGGGTGACCGTGAGGGCGAGTGCGAGGAAGGGGAGGCGGGGCACGATGTGGAGGGTGATGGGGATTGGGAGGGAACGCAAAGCCGCTTGGGATTTCAACCCGGCGTGAGCGGGGTTCTTTGAGCTGAAGCCCAAGCTGCTTTGCGGACAGCTTCTATGCGCACGGCCTTTGCGCGTGGATGGAAGCTGTCCGCCGGGAAGCGGCATGGACACAGGCTTGGCGGGCGACAGCGTCTTTTTTCCTCTGATGAAATGCTCGGCAAATGGCGCGGGCATGACCGGTGCTAAAGGGGGCGGCATGCAAACTTCCGAACACAAAAAGCCGCTGCTCATCCGCCTCCAAATGCGTCTCGCGGAGGCGCGTTTCCTCACGTTCTCCGCGCTGCTGCATACGGTGCTCATCGTCATCGTTGGCGGCGTGGTGCTTTGCCCGACGCCGCGCGTGCTGCCGGACTTTACGGTCGTTGATGCGTTTGTGGCGGCGGACACGATTTCGATGCCGCCGATCGAGCCGGTGACGCTGCCGGATGATCCGAGGCCAATCGAAAATCCGGCACCCTCTCCGAACTCCTCGGCGATCGCCGCCATCGTCTCGACCGCTCCCGCGTCCACGGCTTTCAATGCCGGCAAGCTCGCGCCGCCGACCGCCTCGCCGTCGGATGCGGACAAGATGCTCCGCGAGCTGGCGAACAAGCCGGGCAAAGGATTGCCGGGCGGCAGACCCGGCAGTGCGACGAAGTTTTTCGGCGACAAGGACCAGACCGCGAACGGCTTTGTCGGCACTTTTTACGACCTCAAACAAACGCGCTCCGGCAAGCCGACGAATGTCTCGCCGGACGAATACCACACGATCTTCCGCAAGTTCGTGCGCGAGCATTGGCGCGAGAGCGTGCTCGCCGAATATTTTCACGCGCCGCAGAAGCTCTACACGCCGCAGATTTTCATCCCGAACATGCCCGCCGACGAGGGGCCGAAGGCGTTCGATCTCGATGGCAAGGTGAAGCCGAGCCGCTGGCTGGTGCATTACAAGGCGCGCGTCGCGCCGCCGGCAGACGGGACGTATCATTTCGTCGGCGGCGGGGACGATGTGCTGGTCGTGCGCTTCAACGGCAAGGTGGTGCTCGACCGCTGCTGGTATCAGCAGGACGAGGAGTGGAAGACGGCGCGCAACTACGACTACGGCTACACGGGCATTCCAAATGGCTTCGCGCGTGGCGACGCGCTGCGGCTGAAGGCGGGGCAGTTTTACGACATGGAGGTGCTCATCGGCGAGCAGCCGGGCGGGCTGGTTTTTTTCAGCCTGTTGCTGGAGGAGGAAGGCGTGGATTACCGGCGCGATGCGCGGGGCAATCCAATTCTGCCGGTCTTCCGTCTCGCGGGCGGGCCGCTGCCGGAGTTGCAGGCGGGGCAGACGTTTCCGCCGTACGATCCCGTGGGCGCGATCTGGAAAGCCGCGCCGATGAAGACCGGCGGCACCTCGGGGCTCGATGATTTTTTCACGGCGAAGTGACGCTGCGCCGCGGCGGGGGAAGCGGGACAGATATTCCGGTCGTCTGGCATCGAAACGGCTAATTCAGGGCTGCGAGTCCCATGAAAAACCTGCTTTCTCATTTCCGCCGGAAGCCGTCCGAGACGGCAGATGCCCCCCCCCAACCCTCGGAACCGCCCAAGGCGAAGGCGGCTCCCATCGAGCCCGTGCGCATGCAGACCACGGTGGCGCGCGCGATCAAGCCGGCCTGGCACGCGCCGGCCGCTCCTTTCCCGCAGAAGCAACGCGCCACGGCGCTGCCCGACCGCTCCGCGGCCACGGAGATGATCACGCTGCGGCTCGGCGATTTCCTCGATCGGATTCCGGCGGAACTGCTCGACGCGGGAGCGCATGACCGTTCGATGCCGATGCCGTTTGACCTCGCGGCTCTGAGCGAACGCATCGGGCGCGGGGACACGACGATCCGGCTCACGGAAGTCTATCGCCGGATGCCCGATGTCTTCCGCCCGGATGCGGTGATCGGGCAGGAACGCGTGATTCCTTTTCCGTGGAAAAAGGTGCTGGCGATGATGCAGGACGTGAGGGCGGGTGCGGATGATGCGGGGATCACGCGCCTGGGCGTGGACGCGCTCGCCGTCAGGTTCAAGGCGCGGAAACTCCGCCAGCCGTCGAAGGTGGCTCCGGTTCCGGGCACCGCGGGCGATGCCGATGCCGGCAGTCCGGTAGGCTTGGCGAAAGGCGGCGAAACGCCGGCCCTCACGTTTTCCCTGGCGCGCACGGACCCGGCACCCACGTCGCCGAATCTCGCGGAGACCGGCAGGAATGGCGGGCTCACCACGAGTATCATGCCGGCGTCTGCCGCCGCGTTGGAAGTGGCGCGGCTTACGGCGGAACGGGACGCCGCGCTGGCGCGCGCCGCGGAATTCGGCGCGGAGTACGAGTCCATGATCGGTCGGACGGGAGAACTCACCGCGGAGCGCGATGCGGCGGTCGCCCGTGCGGCGGAACTCACCGCGGAGCGCGATGCCGCAGTCGCCCGTGCAGCGGAACCTGCGACCGAGCCCGCCGCGCATGCGGCCCGCCTCGCCGAGCTGACTGCCGAACGCGATGCGGCACTGGCCCGCGCGGTGGAACTGGGCGCGGACAGTCATGCGGCGGTGGCCCAGGCGGCGAAGAGCACCACCGAGATGACCGTGGAGCGCGATGCGGCCAGAACCCAGGTCGCGGCGCTGACCGAGGAGCGCGATGCGGCGCTGGCCCGCGCGACGAAAGTGGCTGCGGACAGCGAAGCGGCGGTGGCTCTGGCGGCAGAGATTACTTCCGAGCGCGATGCGGCAAACGGACGCGTGGAGGCGCTCACCGCGGAGCGCGATGCGACGATCGCTCGCGGCACGGAACTCACCGCGGAGCGTGATGCGGCGGTGGCCCGCGTTGTGGAAGTGACGGCCGAACGCGATGCGGCGGTCGCCCGGACGGCGAAGCTGGTCGCGGACAGCGAGGCGGCGGTGGCGCTGGCCACGGAACTCACCTCGGAACGCGATGCCGCGACGGCCCGGATGGCGGTGCTCAACGGAGAGCGCGACGCGGCGGCGGCCCGCGCCAATGAAATCGCGGCGGAGCGCGATGCCGCGGTGGCCCGTGTGGCGGAACTTTTGCAGATCAGCGAAACCCGCCCGCAGGCGAACTCCGAATCTCCGGCCACGGACGATTCGAACGCGGCGATCGAGGGCTATCGCAACACCATCGAGGCGCTGATGCGCGAGCGCGATGCGCTGCGCATGGAGCAGCAGCAACTCACCGCCCGGCTCGCCGAACGGAGCAGGGTCGCGGATAAAAAAACGACCCGCCCGGCTGCCGCGGGCGAGCCGCTGCCCGATGTCTATTCCGCTCTTTTTCCGCAGCGTGCGTGGATGCAGCGGGCGGCTGCCGCGCTGCTGCTGGGGCTGCTCGGCATCGGCGTCGCGAGCCAGACCGACCTCGGTGCCTCACGGCGCGCAGGCGCGGAAATTCCTGAGATTGCATCGCCCGGCACGGAGGCAGATTCCACCATTCCGACGCTGACTCCGGCCGCCATTGCGGACGGCGAGTTCACGCTGGAGCCGGCCGCCGCCGAAGAGGCGGCGACGACGCTTGCGCCGGAAACGCCGGAAATCGCCGCGCCGTTTTCCAGCAGCCCGAATCCCATCGTGTGGAAGCGGATCACTTCGCGCCGGGCGCGTTGAACGGAAGATTTGGCCGCCGCTGGTGACGCAGAGATATACGAGTTTCACGAAAGCGAGATCGCACCTGTGATCCGCATGGCGGCGGTCTTGTTCATGCGGGCAGGCCATGCTACGAAACTTGGGCCATGCAAAAATTCCTCCCGATTGTTTCCGCCACATTCCTCCTGCTCGGCAGTCCTTTCCGCGCCGCGGCGGCCATCCCGACAGTCCACGCCAGCATCGACGTGAGGCCGGGCGACTCGGGCGGGGTGGTGAAGACAAAGATCAAAGGCGAGGCGGGAAACAGCAACGGCGGGACGACCACAAAGACGGACAACTACGACAATACGCGCGTCCGGCAGGGCGGCATCAGCCTCGAGATCGACGCCCGCAACACCGGCACCAACCCCGTGCATGTGCGGGTCGAGTGGGTCTTTTATAGCGAGCCGGTGGATGGCAAAGGCGCGATGGGCGTGCAGAGCAAAGGCGGCAATGATCTCGACCTGTCCGCCGCCGGGAGCCAGCACCTCACCGCCGAGTCCGGCAACATCACCAGCACGACCACAAAGCACATGAGCGTGACCACCGGCAGCAGCACCAACAGCGGCACCAAAGCGACCGTCGCGCACTCGGGCCGCAAACTGAAAGGCTGGTACGTGCGGCTGCTTGCCGGCGGGCAGGTCGTGCAGGTGCGCGCCTCCGGCCCCTCGTTTGAAATGCTGGGGCAGAAGGAAAAGTAACCGCGGGCCGAGGGACGGCGGCGGCTACTTCGCGGTCGCCTGCACTTTGCGGCGGAAGATTTTGTCGCCGTTGGTGACGTAGAGGTATTCGAGTTTCGGCCCGGCGAGCGCGCAGCTCGTGAGCGGCTTGCCGGGCTGCGGCGCGGGGAGCACGCCGCACAGGCGGCCCGTGGGATCGAAGATCTGCACGCCCACGGCGCTGGTCACGTAGTAGCGCCCGGCGCTGTCGCTGCACATGCCGTCGCCGCTCGCGGATTTTTTGAAAGGCGGCGGCTCGGCGAATTTGAATTCGCCCGCCGGATCAATCGGGCGGCGCATCGTCATGCAGGGATGCTTCGCGTCGAGCGAGCCGTCGGCGTTGATGCGGAAAGCCCACACGTTTTCCCCGCCGTATTCGCTCACCGCGAGCGTGCCATGGTCGGGTGAAAGCGTGATGCCGTTGGGCGCGGCGATGCCTTCGTCCGCGATGCGTTTCTCCTTTGTCTTCGCGTCCACGAAGACGACCTGCTTCTTCCCCGTGTCGGTGAAATAAATGTGCCCGCTGTGCGTGACCGCGAGGTCGTTCGGCTGCACGTCTTCGGCGAGGACTTCGACGGTGGGCGGTGTTGCTTTGAGGTCGATCGCCACGAGCCGCTTCTTCGAGCCCTGGCACGCGATGAGCCGCCCGTCTGCGCCCCATTTCAAGCCGCTTCCCGGCTCGTCGGCGATTTTCGTCTTCACGCCGTCAGGCGCGATTTTGAAGATCGCGTTCGCCTTCAAATCGGAAAAATAAAAGTTCCCTTCCGCGTCCGTCACCGGCCCGTCGGCGAAGCCGATTCCATCGGCCACGAGCTGCCAAGTTTCGCCCTCGACGAGAATCTGGCTGAGCGGCATGTCGCCGCCGATTTGCGCGCGCCTGTCGCCTGCGGGAGCCGGCGCATCCTTGCGCCAGAGCCATTTCAGCGCCTCGGGGAAAATGCTCCCGCCGTGATCCGAGTTGTGCCCGTAGCCCTCGGCGAAATCGAAGCGGCAGTCGTAGCCCATGTATTTTAGCGCGAAGTGAATCTGCC
>JANXSB010000595.1 GCA_025352865.1 Chthoniobacter sp.
CCGCCAAATCATCGTCATCGCACCGGTCCAGAAACAAGCGCAGAGGCCGATGAGCCGACAACGGGGCGAAATTGCCACCGGCCAGAAAAGCGGGAGTCGTGGACTCCCGCTTGAAAAATCGGGCTGGCGAGATTCGAACTCGCGACCTCTTCGACCCGAACGAAGCGCTCTACCAAGCTGAGCCACAGCCCGTGTGACAAGGCGGGGAAAGTAGGAGCGGCGCTCGGGAGGGTCAAGCGAAAGCTCGGCATATCTCAACCGCACGCCGCAATCCGGAGCTATTCGTCGTCCTTGTCTTCTTCCTCGTCCTCGTGGTCGCTGTCTTCGAGCGGCGGGAGGTGGTGGCTGCTGAGAAACTTGCGCTTGCGCTTTGCGGCGGGGAGCGGGGCGAGCGTCATGTTCACGCTGCGGCCCATGAGCTTCGGCTCGGTTTCGACGTGCGCCATGTCCACGAGGTCGCCTTTGACCCGCGCCATGACGGCCATGCCGAGCTCCTGGTGGGCCATCTCGCGCCCGCGGAACTGGAGCTGCACGCGCACCTTGTTTCCCTTGTCCAGAAACTCTTCGGCGTGCCGCAGCTTGGTCTCGTAGTCGTGCGCGGCGCAGTTCACACGAAACTTGATTTCCTTGAGCTTCGAGCCGGAGTTTTTCTTGTCCTTCTCCTGCTTGGCCGCCTCGTACTTGAACTTGCCGAAATCCACGATACGGCAGACGGGAGGATTGGCGTTGGCCGCGATCTCGACGAGATCCAGCCCCATTTCCTGCGCCCGGCGGATGGCGTCGGACAGCTTCATGACACCGAGTTGCTCGCCGGTGGAAGCGAGGATCACACGCACCTCGCGGGCGCGGATCCGACCATTGACACGATTTTGGATTAGAATAGGGAGACGGTTTTCTTCGGCGCGGGCGGGGAGCGCCGCTCGCGCAGTGATTGTGGTTTCGGGGTTCGCATGACTTGTGATCTCGCGGGAAAACTCCCGCTCGTTCACGGCTCCGGCATCACCGCGCTTGCGAAGGCGTATCGGCAATGAGGATCGCAGGACTGGCCCTGCTTTCCCACGGGGGGATAAGAGCGCGCGGCACCGGCGCGGGCAAGGTGAATCTTGGCGGCGCTCACTCCGGGCTACGCGTGGCATCGCATTAGCTATCTCAGGCGGCATGGCCCGCATTGACTCGTTTTTCAAATTCATGAAGGAGCAGAACGCCTCTGACCTTCACCTCTCGACCGGCAATCCGCCGATGCTCCGCATCCACGGCGAACTCGTGCGGGTGGACATGCCGGCGCTGGAAAATGACGACCTCAAGGCGCTCGTCTATGAGGTCGCGGCGGAGCAGAAGATCAAGATTTTCGAGGAAACCGGGGACGTGGATTTCGGCTATGAGTACCCCGGCTTCGCCCGGTATCGCGCGAATTTTTTCAATCAGAAGAACGGCATCTCCGCTGTCTTCCGGCTCATCCCGAGCAAGGTGCTGACGGCGGAGGAACTCGGCCTGCCGCCGGTGCTGAAGCGTTTCTCGATGCTGAAAAAGGGGCTCGTGCTCGTGACCGGGCCGACGGGCTCGGGCAAATCGACGACGCTGGCGGCGATGGTCGATTACGCGAATTTGCACCGCAAAGATCACATCATCACGGTCGAAGATCCGATCGAGTTTGTGCATCGCTCGCAGCAGTCGCTCATCAATCACCGCGAAGTCGGCGTGCATACCAAGTCCTTCGCCTCGGCCCTGCGCGGGGCGCTGCGCGAGGATCCGGACATCATTCTCGTCGGTGAAATGCGCGACTTGGAAACCATCGAACTCGCGCTCACCGCGGCCGCCACGGGGCATCTCGTTTTCGGCACGCTGCACACACCGAGTGCGCCGAAGACCATCGACCGCGTGATCGACGTCTTCCCCGCAGGCCAGCAGAACCAGATTCGCGCCGGCCTTTCCGAATCGCTCAAAGGTGTGGTCGCGCAGAATCTTTTCCGCCGCATCGACAAGCCCGGACGCCTCGCCGCGCTCGAGGTTCTCGTCGTCGATACGCCCATCGCCAACCTCATCCGCGAGGGCAAGACCCACCAGATTCCCGGCATGATGCAGGTCGGCAAAAAGAAGGGCAACCAGCCGCTCGACGACGCCATCATGGAACTGCTGCGCGCGGCGAAAATCGCGCCCGAGGAAGCCTACGAAAAGGCGCAGGACAAAAAGAAATTCCGCGTCTTCCTCAAAAATCCGCCGGACGATTTCGAGGACTAAGCCCGCCACCCGCCGCCTATGCGTCAGCCAGAACTCAACACCATCCTCAGTGCGATGCTCGACTCGCATCCGGGCATTTCCGACGTCGTGTTTTCCGTAGGCCGGCCGTTTCAGGTCGAGAGCTACGGCGAGCTGAAGGAAGTCCACGCGCACCCGACCGTGAAAAACCTCACGCGCTTCCAGACCGAGCAGATCGCCCTCACCATCATCGGCCACTCGCGCCATCTGCTGCGCGATCTCATCGTCCGCGGCGCGTGCGATTGCAGCTACGCCCTAGGCGAGCGTGCGCGCTTTCGCGTGAACATTTTCAAGCAGCGCGGCAACTACGCGATCATCATGCGCAAGGCGCAGAGCGACATGCCGTCGATTACTTCGCTCGGCCTGAGTCCCATTTTTCGTGATATGGCGCGGGAAAAAAACGGGCTCATCCTCGTGACCGGCGCGACCGGCAGCGGCAAAACGACGACGCTGACCGCGATCCTCAACGAGATCAATGAGACGCAGCCCGTGCATGTCGTCACGCTCGAAGACCCCATCGAATTTCTCCATCAGCACAAGCGCGCGACCTTCAACCAGCGCGAACTCGGCGCGGACTTCGACACTTTCCCCAATGGCCTCCGCTCCGCGCTGCGCCAGGCGCCGAAGGTCATCCTCGTCGGCGAAATGCGCGACCGCGCGACGGTCGAAATCGCGATGACCGCCGCAGAAACCGGACACCTCGTGCTCTCGACCATTCACACGATTAACGCCGGCCAGTCCATCAACCGCATCCTCGGCATGTTCGACCTCGCGGAGGAAACGCAGCTCCGCCTGCGGCTCAGCGAGACGCTGCGCTACATCGTCAGCCAGCGCCTCGCGCCGAAGGTTCACGGCGGACGTCTGCTCATCAACGAAGTCATGGGCACAAACCTCCGCGTGCGCGAAGCCATCGCTCTCGGTGAGGCCGATGGGCGCAGCTTCTACGACATCATCGAGGCCAACGCGACCTTCGGCTGGACGACCTTTGACCAGTCGCTCTACCGCGCCTACCAGGCCGGCCTCATCACCGAGGAAACCGCCGATCTTTACGCGACCAACAAGGGAAAAATGACGCGCTTCATCGACAACGTGAAAAAGCAGCGCGGCCTTGCGGACGACGCGCCCACCGGCTTCAAACTCGATCTCGAAGCCGCCGCGCACACGCCCGGCGCACTGCGCGTCGGAGCCTGATTTATGGAACCGCAAAACCGTCTCGATCTTTTTGAACCCGGCGACCAGACCGCGCTCGTCTGCCTCGATGTGCCCGAGGTGCAGCGCATCGTCGTCGATCAGCTCACCGCGCTCGGCTACAAAATCCACACCGGGTTTTTCGTCGAAGACATCCTGCTCAAACTGCGCGCGCACATCTACGACGTGGTCGTCGTGGCCGAGCATTTCAACGCCGCCGATGTCGAGACGAATCCGATCCTCGCGGAGGCCGTGCATACGCCCGCCGAGCAGCGGCGGCGGCAGTTCATCGCGGTGATCGGCTCGAGCTTCGTGACGAACGATGAGATGGAGGCCTTCCGGCACAGCGTCGATCTCGTGGTCGGGCTGGCGGACGTGGTGAATCTGCGCCCGGTGGTGCGCCGGGGCCTGCGGCGCGCGCAGGAGTTTTACGCGCCCTTTCACGAGGCGGAGAAGGTGGCGGACGCGGCGTAAAAAGCCGACCAAAACCAAACGTGGTGTCATCCTGAGCGGAGTCGAAGGATCCCGGCGCAGCCGTGCGTTGTCGCCCGTGAAAGTGCGGGATCCTTCGACTGCGC
>JANXSB010000596.1 GCA_025352865.1 Chthoniobacter sp.
CCACCCATGATCGAGATGGCGATGGCACCGGTGCGCGGGAAGCGATCCGAAGCCACGGCGAGCATCGTCGGCCAGAAGAAGGTCTTACCCACGGCATAGACGGCGAGGGCGAAGAACGCCATGGCAAAGCCCGAGATATGGCTGGTCAGATTCAAGCCAATACAGCCGAGCGTGGCGCAAATGCAGAGGATGCCGACGGGCGAGATCTTGAGGGTCTTCTCGATGAAGTGCGCGCAGAAGCGCAGGGCAAACATGATCGCGGAAGTCCAGATGAAGAGCCACTTGCCCTGCTCCGGTGAGAGGATGTTGCCGGTGATGTTTTGAATCCAGCCGTCAGTGCCGAGCTCGACCGCGCCGACGAGGGCGTGAGTCGCGAAGAGCACGAAGAGCAGGATCGAACCGAGCGAGAAGCGTGTAATCACGCCGATGGTGATGAGCAGCACGCCGCCGACTCCGTAAGCCAGATTCGTCGCCATGCTGGCGTCCGACATGAGGCCGCTGAACAGGCCCTTGAAGAACAGCACCAGCAGGCCGCAGATGACGAGGCCGCCGAGGATGCCCACATCCTTGAACATATCGCCGAGGCTGACGCCCTTCGAGCTGGCTTCCGATTTCGGGAAGTGCTGGCCGAAGAACAGAACGCCGTAAAGGATGGTGGGTGCGAGATAAAGCGAGAGCTGGGCTTTCCAGCCCCAGTGCATGCCATCGCCAAACACCCAGCCCGCGAGTGCGCCAAGCACCATGCCGGCGGGCCATGAGGCGTGGAGGATGTTAAGGTAATGGGTGCGGTTGTGCGGAAAGAGTGTGGCAACCAACGGATTGGCCACGGCTTCGAGCGTGCCGTTGGCGAGCGCGAAGACAAACATGCCCCACTTGAGACACGCAAAGGCCAGAGTCTTGGCCGCCTCGCCGCCGTCTCCGGGGACTGCGGCAAAAGTAATAACCGCCGAGAGGATATGGAAAAGGAACGCGGCAATGACCAGCTTGCCGTAGCCGATCTTATCCACGATGACGCCGCCGATGATGATGCCGAAGCAGAAGCCGGTGAAGCCTGCTCCGCCGATTTCACCGAGCTGCGCGGCGGTAAAGCCGAACTCGGAGCCCCAGGCGGCGAAGATGCCGCCGCGGATGGCGAAGCCGACGCCGGCGGCGAGAATGGCCATGAAGCCTGCAAAGAGGAGGCGTTTTGCGTTAGGTGCGATACCTTCGTCACTCATATGATGTTATTAGTTGGTGGGGTTGGTGGTTTGGGTTCTTGATCGTAATCTTAATCTTACTCTTAATCTCAATTCATACGGGTTGGCCGGAGGATTACGATTACGATTAGGATTAAGATTAAGAGGAGAGAGTTAGCTAGATGGAGAAAGCCGGGAGTTTCACGATCTTACCGCCGACCATCGCGGATTCGTGGGCGCAGAGGCCGACGCAGGTCCAGTTGGCGGATTGTTTCGCGTTGGGGAAAGGGTCGCGGTCCTGCACGAGCGCGGAGATGATCTCATGCGCGAGGTGCGGGTGGCTGCCGCCGTGGCCGGCCCCTTGCGCGAAGCTGAGATGGGTCTTCTTACCCAGGTCATACACGCCCTTGGTCGTGAACTGCTGGATGCCCTTGGGCAGCCGCTTCGCAAAGTCCGGCGTCTTGATCTTCTTGGGAATCTTCGGCTCCGGCAGCTTCGCCGTGTGCATTACGAGCGGCTCATGCTCGACGAGCGGCCATTCCACGGATGCCTTGCTGCCATAGACATCGATGCTTTCCCGATACTGCCGCGCCGTGTCAAACAAGCTGCGGATGATGCGCGCATTCACATCGGTATTGGCAAACTTGATGTGCGCCGTCTCCACCGCAAAGGGCGACCCATAGCACTTGGCCAGCTCCTTGCGCACCGTGCCGCTGCCAAAGCAGCTCACATACTCCGCCGACTGCCCGATCATCCCCGCGACCGGACCCACGCAATGGGTCGCATACCACATCGGCGGCAGGCCGGGCCAGTAGTTCGGCCACCCATCCATGTCCTGCTGATGGCTCGCCTGCACGAACTGCAGCTTGCCCAGCTTGCCCGTGTCCAGCAGCTCCTTCATAAAGAGATACTCGCGCGCATAGACCACGGTCTCAGCCATCATGTATTTCAGGCCGGTCTTTTTCACGAGAGCCACGATCTCCTTGCACTCAGCCACATTCGTCGCCATCGGCACCGTGCAGGTCACATGCTTGCCGGCTTTCAGCGCGGCGATGGACTGCCACCCGTGATCGGGAATCGGCGAATTGATATGCACCAGATCGACCGCGGGGTCTTTCAGCACGTCCTCAAACTTCGTGTAACGCTTCTCCACCCCGAAGGCATCGCCGATCGCATTCAGCTTCTCCGGCGTGCGCTGGCAGATCGCATACATATTGGCCTGCGGATGCCGTTGATAGAGCGGGATGAACTCCGCACCGAATCCGAGGCCGACGATGGCGACGTTGATTTTCTTTTGGGACATGAAAGTGGGGCGGGGAAAATTGGCGGCGACGCTGGGGGCGAAGCGGCGGGCATGACAGCGGGGCGTGCGAGGGGTGTCAATGGGGAAAAATTCGGAAATAAAACCTGGCTCGATTTCCCGGAAGACGGCTCAAACAAAGGGCCGCATCGGAAAGGATTTTCGGCGGGCGCGACTAATGGAAACCGTCTTCGCGCGGTTGTCGCCGCACACCCATGAACCCGCTCTCACTCCGCACCATCGCCGCCGTCCTTTTCTCCATCGCGCCCGCCGCTTTCGCCGACGATCCCACCTTCACCGAGCCCGAGCAGGCCGGGCCGGATTTCGCGGTGCAGGGCGAGTATGTCGGCGAGGGTTGCGCCGCGCAGGTCATCGCGCTGGGCGAGGGGAAATTTCACATCGTCGGCTGGAGCAAAGGGCTGCCGGGCACCGCGGCGGACGTGGAGAAAAAGGTGGAACTCGAGGCGCAGCGCGACGGGGAGAAAGTCACCTTTAGCGGCAACGGCTGGAAGGGCGCGATCGAGGACGGGCAGATCAAAGGCACGAATGACGACGGCCAGTCGTGGCTGCTCAAGCACACGCTGCGCGAGTCCCCCACCCTCGGCGCGAAACCACCCGCCGGTGCCGTCATCCTTTTCGACGGCACCAGCGCCGACGCGTGGAGCGGCGGCAAAATGGATGAGCGCAAACTGCTCGCGGGCGGCACCACCTCGAAGCAGGCCTTTCGCGACTACACGCTGCACGTCGAGTTCCGCACGCCCTTCATGCCGAAATCGCGCGGCCAGGGGCGCGGCAACAGCGGCGTCTATAACCAGAACCGCTACGAGTGCCAGGTGCTCGATTCCTTCGGCCTCAAAGGCGAGGACAACGAAGCCGGCGGCATCTACCACACCTCGAAGCCGAAGCTGAACATGTGCTTCCCCCCGCTCTCCTGGCAGACCTACGACATCGACTTCGAGGCGGCGAAATGGGACGGCGACAAAAAAGTAAAGCCCGCCATCCTGACCGTGAAACTCAATGGCGTGCTCGTGCAGGATCATGTAGCCGCGCCCGAGCCCACGCCCGGCGCGGGCCTCAAGGACACCCCCGAGCCCGGCCCCATCCAACTCCAGAACCACGGCAATCCCGTCTTCTTTCGGAACATCTGGCTCGTCGAGAAAAAGTAACCCGCCCGGCGCACCGGGCATCCGCCAGCCCGCCTGAGCGATAAAGCTACGATGCCAGCAGCGCCACAAAACCCGCCTGCTCGAAATGCCGGTCCCCCGTCAGCGCCTCCGTCAGTCCTTCATCGGCCATCACGACAAAGGAAATGCAGTCCGTGAGCGACCACGCCTTGTCCGGGCGCGTTGCGTAAAGATCGCAGCCCCTCTCAAAAAGCGCGTCGCTGTCGCCGACCACCCTCAGCCACGGGTTGGCTTTCGCCAGCGCGACGAACTGCGCCGCACGGGTGCGGAAGACAGGGGCCGCCATCGCATCCGCCATCTCTGCGAGCACCCATCGCGTCGTCACCAGCCGGAGCAGCGGGCCGGCCTCCACCCGCACCGCCAGCGCATGGGCTTCATCGCGGGCATTGAGCAAAGCGATGAAGAAATGCGTGTCGGCAAAGACCCGCTTCACTGCTTCCCACGCTGCGGCGTGCCGTGAATGTAGTGGTCGTGTTCCGCGGCCCAGTCCTCCGGCCCTTCCACGCTGCCGATGAGCTCGCGCATGGAATCGAAGAAGGAACCCGCCGGCGACTCCGCCTGCACTTCCGTCTTCAGCACGATTTCCACCCGCGTTCCGTCGGGCACATGCACGGGCAGCTTGATGGTGTCGTTCTCGACTGTCGCGGTGATGCTCATGGCGGTGAAACTAGCCCTCGCCCCGCAGCATTCAAGCGCACAGTCCGCAGACTCCGCACCCACCGCGAAGCACAGCTTCCCCCTCGGGCGTGCATTACGAAGCCCTCAGCTTCGTAACGAGGGGCAAACTTCGCTGACAAATGCGTTACCAAGCTGGAGCTTGGTAACGAGGGAAAAAGTAACCCGCCCGGCGCACGGGGCTGTGGGCGATGGAAAGCAATGGCGCGGCTTTTAGACTCCGGCACTCCGGCGACGGCGCAGAGCGAGGAGCGCACCGCCGCCGAGCAGCAGCAGCGCGGTCGAGGGCTCGGGAACGATGGATTCCGAGAAGATCACGCCGGCACTGTTAATCCCGCCTTGGGAGGTCATGCCATAGATTGCCGAACCATCGGCAGAGAGGGTCAAGTCACCGTAAGGCTTGGCTCCGTCAGCGGGTGCGCCGCCAAGGCTGTCCAACAGGGCATAGCCGCTGCCATCGGTATTCATGCTGAAGATCGTGCCATTGTTGGTGCTGCCGCCTCCGTTGGTCATGCCATAGAGCTTTGACCCGACAAACGTCAGCGAGCCGTTAGGACCTGCGCCATCGCCTGTGCCGCCTGTGAAAATGTGGAGTTGGGTATAGCCGGTGCCATCGCTATTCACGCTGAAGACCGTGCCACGGTTGGGGCTGCCGCCAGAGATGGTCGTGCATATAGCTTCGAGCCGGAGAGAGTCAGCGAGCCGTAAGGGTTGCCACCGGTGGTGCCACCGGTGAAGGGGCGCAGGATGGTAGTAGCCCCACGGACGGGCGGCAGGAAGAGCAGCGGGGCGGCGAGGCCGAGGAGGGCGGTGCGGTGAAGGATATTCATGGGTGGTGGTCAGTGGGCGTGTGCCGGGTTGTTTGTGCCTGTTACCAAAGTGGGGCTCTGGGCACGCAGATGGTAGCTAAAAACAGTCAGGTCGCAGGTTAAACGCTCCGACGCTCCGACGCTTGGGGCGCAGTGCGGGTTCCGATTCCTGACGCTGTTTCCGGGGGGGGCGTTTTCACAAGACAGTTGGGTTAGTGCAGGATGACGCGGGCGGCGTCAATGACGGTTTTCCACCCCCAAGGGCTTCTCCCCGCCGCCGTGAAAAAGAACCAACCCCGAACCGCACGGTAACAATTCCATAACACGGGCGCGCGAGTCTGCCTGCATCACCAGCCGCATTCCGCGGATGGCGAAAACCAAAACCAAAAAAAGAAAGACCCCAAAACATGAAAGCAACCAGCACCCGCGCGGCGTTCACGCTCATCGAGCTCCTCGTCGTCATCACCATCATCGGCATCCTCGCCGGCTTCGCCGTGCCCGTTTACCAGCGGATCATCATGAATGGCAAACAGGCCAACGCCCTCAACAACGCGCGCCAGATCGGACTCGGCCTGCGCCTTTACTCCAATGACTACGACGGCAACTACCCGACGAAAAAGAACAGCTACGGCGAGGAGATCAAGACATCGTTCGAGGTCTTGA
>JANXSB010000609.1 GCA_025352865.1 Chthoniobacter sp.
CCAAGGACGAAAAGGAAACCGTGCGCCGCTGGATCGAGGCGGGAGCGCCGGAGCCGGCGGCGGCGGAACGACCGGCGACGGCGGCCGCGAGCGGCGCGGAATTGCGGATGCCCGTGTGGAAACGCGCGCTGCGCTGGCTCGGGCGGATGCACCCGGTCTCGACGCATTTTCCGGTGGCGCTGATGTTCGTCGCCGTTTTTGCGGAGGGGCTGGCGTGGTGGACGCGGCGCGAATCGTGGCTGCAAACGGTGCGCCTGCTCGTGGTGCTCGCGGCGCTCGGCGCGGTGGCAGCGGTGGCGCTCGGGTGGATCAATGCGTCCTTCACGAGCTACGTGGGCCAGTCGGCGTCGATCCTCGGCTGGCATCGCTGGCTGGGCACGGGCACCGGCGTGTGGTCGGTGGTCTGCGCGGTGCTGGCGATGCTCGGCAAATGCGAGGAGGGCACGAAGGACCGGCAGCGTTTCCGCGGCGCGCTGCTGCTCGGCGCAGCGCTCGTCGGCGTCACCGGCTTTCTCGGCAGCGCGCTGATTTACGGGCTGGATCATTACGCGTGGTAACCAAGGCCGGCCGACCCAATCCGTGCTCACGCGCATGATCCCAGGTCCGTGCGCTATTATTTTGGGACAACCCCTTTTCCACAAAGAGCATCAGCCGCCCTCCCGCAGAGCAGAAGGACGGCTGAAAACTGACTAAACTATGCTAAGCGTCGCGGCTTAGTAGAAGGGCGACCAGAAGTCGCTCGGAGCCACGTCGGAGAGCTTGTTGAACGTGGTCGATGACAGCTTCGGCAGACCGTCCACCGAGTAGGCGCCGCCGTTGTACTGGTTGCTCAGGAGGTCGGTGCCGCCGGAGTTATACAGAACCGAGCCCTTCTTGAGGTAGGCCTGGATGTCCGTCCAGCTGACGGTTGCACCGCCAGCCTTGTTGGTTTCGATCGCGTACTGGTCGATGGCCGAGTCAATGACGCGGAGATCTTCGAGCATGCGGGTGGCCTGCGAGCGCTTGCGGGCGCGCAGGAAGTTCGGCACAGCGATCGCCGCGAGGAGGGCGATGATGGCCACGACGATCATGATTTCCACGAGGGTAAAGCCCCCGCGATTCTTGTTCAGTTTCTGCAACATAGGTATGTATTATTTCTGTTTGTTTTTGTTTGTTGTGATTTGCGATTTGCATCGCAACTGTTGGGACTTTCTTTAGCAGTGGTGATGCCACGAAGTTCCGCTTTTGTGATAATTTCCACAAAAAAGACGGTTTTTCCCGATCCTTCTCTGAACTGCCTGCATTACCCCCAGCCTCCATGTCCTCCAGCCGCCTCCTGCAAACCGTTCGCACCGCTCCCACTTTCGCGATTTTCCTTCTCGCGTTTGCGATTCGGCTTCTCGTTCTCGTCCGCTTCTCGCACTCGCCGCACTTCGTCCCGGACGGCGATGACATGAAATTCTACAGCGACTGGGCGCTGCGGATCACGCATGGACAGTGGACGGACCACAAAGCGTTCTACGGCTTGCCGGGTTACGCCTTCTGTCTCGCCGGCATTTACAGGCTCTCCGGCGGGCTCGACCCATTCGCCGCAGGCCTGCTCCAGGCGCTCATGGACGCGGGCATTGCCACGCTCCTGTATAAAATAGCGCGCACTGTTTTCGCGCCATCCGAGGAGGAGGCAGGGGAGCGGCTCGCTGCCGCACGTCCTCACGTCATTGGCCTCGGTGCGGCGGTGATGTGGATGTGCTTCACGCCGGCGCAGGCTTTTTCGATGATCCTCATGCCCACGATCTGGCTCGTGCTTTCCTATTACACCTGCGTCTGGTGGGCGGTGAAAACGCAGCGCTCCTCGTGGTGGAAACCGTGGCTGGCGCTCGGCGTCTTCACGGGTGTGATCGCCATGCTCGTCGCCACGATCTTCTTCGCCCTCCCGCTTCTCATCGCCGCGATTTTTCTTTCCGTCGATCGCGACGCACCATTCCGGGCACGACTCCCTAGGATTTCCGCCGCCATTCTCGCCCTCTTCGGCGGCCTCTGCCTCGGGGTCTCACCGGCACCGATTCACAATTTTTTCATCGCCGATGATCCCGTCATGCTCACAGCGCACGACGGGATCAATTTCTGGGTCGGCAACAACCCCACCGCCAATGGCTATCCGAAGATGCCCCCCGGACTCCGTTCCTCGCAGGACGGCATGCTCAAAGACTCCATCACCATCGCCGAAAAGGAGGCTGGGAAAAAACTGAAGCGCGCCGAGGTCTCGAAATTTTGGAAAAAGAAAGGCGCCACCTATATCCGCGAAAATTTTTCCGACTGGCTGCGCCTCATGGTCGTGAAATTTGCGAACTTCTGGAACGCCTATCAGTACGACGATGTGGGTGCGATGAAACGCCTCAGCGACGACGGCATCCTCCCGCCCGGTCTGCACTTCGGGATCATCGCCGCCCTCGGGCTTGCGGGATTTCTCCCGGCGATCACGCTTTTTCCACGCTCCCGCTGGGTTGCCGCCGCCGTGCTGCTGCACATGTGCGCGCTCATGCCGG
>JANXSB010000616.1 GCA_025352865.1 Chthoniobacter sp.
GGCGCGTCCGGCGTCGGTGGAGAATGCGATGAGCGATCCGGCGGGCGGATTCATCTCGACGAGGCCGCCGGAGTTTGCGGCGGCGCGCAGCGCGGGGTTGCGCGCGACGGGTGTGCTGCGGCACGCGTCGAGGATGACGAGGTTGCACGCCACGCCGATGTTGCTCATGTCGGCGACGGCCTGCTCGGCGTTGAAAAGTTTCGTCTCCGCGAGCAGGCGGCGCGCGGTGTCGTCGGCAGCGTCGGGCTTGTAGCCGGACTTGATCGGCAGGAGGTAATTTAAACCCGCGACCGAGATGCCGTGTCCGGCAAAATAGAAGAGGCCGACTTCCGCGCCGCGGAGCTTCGTGCGGAATTTCAGCATGGCGGCGAGCAGTTCGTCGCGCGTCACATTCGTCTCCTCGATGACGGTGAAGCCGAGCGCGCGCAGCGTCTTCGCCATCGCGTGCGCGTCGTTCACCGTGTTGCGAAGCGGGCCGACGGCGGCCTCGTAGCGGCTGTTGCCGATGACGAGCGCGACGCGTGCCTTTGCATCCGCGGCACACACGTTCAGCGTGAGCGCGAGGGCGTAGATCACGATGGAGAAAATGCGGATGCAGTGGGTGATTGGCACGGCGACGGGTGGCATGTAGAACGCCGAATCGCGGGGCTCATGGCAAGCCGCCTCGCACGGCTTCTTTCTCGGAATCCCGATCCTGATTTTCATCCGGCGCGACGTGTCGCTGCGCGGGTGAAGATTTGGATTAGGATTCCGAGGGCGAGGCGCAATTCCTCATCACCCTGTTTTGCAACATGAATTTCCTCCGCACGATCAGTCTTCTCTCCGCGGCATTCTTCGCCGGATGCGCAGCGGGGATGAATGCAACCAAGCCGAACACGGTGCCGCTTACGCCCGGCGATCCTGCCGCACCTTCCCAGGTCACGCCGGGCGAGGCGCTCGCGATTGCGCGGAGGCTCACGTCGCACGAGTGGCGTCCATTTTCCAAAAACATCCTGCACGGACAAGATCGCGCAGGCGTGCTGGTGAACACGCCCGATGCGGGATTCCGCAATCCGCCCGAGCGTCCCGGCTGGTGGCTGCCGGGCGAGGTGAATACGGGCGTGCCGTACAAGTGGGGCGGCTTCGACGATGCCGCGTCATTTGACACCGCGATCGCGAATGGTCTCGCCGCGGGTGATGTCGCGACGCCGGTGAAGCGCCGCCTGGACAAGGCCGCGGTGAGCGCGCAGGCGGCAGGCGTGGACTGCTCGGGCTTCGTGTCGCTCTGTCTGAAATTGCCCGCAGTTCACGACACGTCGGAGCTGCCGTCCGTCTGCAACGTGCTGTCGGCTGCCGGCGAATTGCGGCCCGGCGATCTGCTGAACATCCCGCACCGCCATGTGCTGCTCTGCGCGGGATGGGCGACTCCCGATCACTCGTGGATCTACTTTTACGAAACCGGCGGGGCGCCCGAGCACTGGCGCCCCGGCCTGAAGCAGGCGCCGCTCGATGCGCTGCTCGAACTCGGCTACCAGCCGCTGCGCTACCGCGGGATGGCGACCGAGCCGCGCACCGACGGGAAACAGGTGCTCACCCGCGCCGCGCTTTCATCCGCGGCAGTCGTGGGCAAGCCGGCCATTGGCGAGCCGTGAGGTGAAAATGCGCAGCTCCGCGAATGCCTCGTCCGGCGCTACGCGGCGGTTTTCTTTTTCTTCTTCGCGGAATGCGTCTTCGCGACGATTTCGAGGTGACCCTTCTTCCCGTGCTTCACCTTTGCCTTCATCCCGACTTTCAAGTCGGCGAGATGCTTGTGCTTCTGCTTGTCCACGGTGACGGAAGCGTGTTGCGCGGTGAAGGTCTGCGACTTCCCGGTCTTCTTTTCGGTGACCGTGATCGTGTGTGCCTTGGCGTTCACGGCGGTGATCTTTCCGTGGAATGCCTGCGACTTCGCGGCGGCGACGGCATGGGGCGGGATGAGAAGCGCGACGGTGGCGAGGACGGAGAGGAGGAATGTTTTCATATTCTTTCAGCAAAACAGCAGCGGAATGCGGAAGCGGGACAAGACGAATACGGATGCGATCACTTTCCTTCGCGGGCGAGTTCTGCGGCGCGCGTGTAGCTCGCGCGGAAATGATCGGCGAGTTCCTTCGCGAGGCGGACCTGCGCGATTTTTGGCGCGCCGCTGGCGACCGCGTCGCGGATGCGCGTGGAGACGGCGGCGTAGTCCACGGCGCTCACATCCTCGAATGCGGCGAGCGCCTCGGGCGGGAATTTTCCGGTGCGTTGTTTTGCATCGCAGAGGGCGGACCATGCGGTGGTGAGTTCACGGTGCGTGTCTATGCACATGACGCGGACGACGAAGGCGATTGCGCCGAAATACGGCGCGGTGCGTTTGCCGAC
>JANXSB010000618.1 GCA_025352865.1 Chthoniobacter sp.
GAAAAGGCAATTCTACTTTCGTGTCTTTTCGTGCCTTTCGTGGACCCAAAACAATTCGCTCACCTTCTGTAAAATGCCTCGCACCGTCGCTATCGTCGGACGCCCCAATGTGGGCAAGTCCGCACTCTTTAACCGCCTCGCTGGGCGGAAAATCTCCATCGTTCACGATCAGCCCGGCGTGACGCGCGACCGCATCACCGCGAAGTGCAAGCTGGGCAAGACGCCGTTCGAGATCATCGACACCGGCGGCATCGGCGGCGACGTGGATGCGAGCTTCACCGACCAGGTGCATGCCGAGGTCGAGATCGCGCTCGGCGCGAGCGACCTGCTGCTTTTCGTCGTCGATGGGCAGGACGGCATCACGCCCGTCGATCTCGAATTGGCGAAACGCCTGCGCCGCATCAAAAAGCCGCTCATCCTCGTCATCAACAAGATCGACCACGAGAAGCACCGCGACGCGCCCGTGGAGTTTTCGCGCCTCGGTTTTCCCGTGCAAATCCCCACCAGCGCCGAGCACAACCGCGGCATCGGCGAGTTGCTCGCCGCCATCGAGCGCGACCTCCCGCCCGAGTACGAATCCTTTTTCCCGCCCGCCGAAAACGCCAATCAGACGCCGATCAAAATCGCCATCGTCGGCCGCCCGAACGTCGGCAAATCCTCGCTGACCAACGCCATCCTCCAGGACGACCGCACGCTCGTCTCGCCGATCAGCGGCACCACGCGCGACGCCGTGGACATCCCTTACGAGCGCCACGGCAACCGCTACGTGCTCATCGACACCGCCGGCATCCGCCCGCGCGGCAAGGTGGACAACGTCGTCGAGGTCTTCAGCGTCATGCGCGCGGAATCCAGCATCCGCCGCTCGGACCTGTGCCTGCTCGTCATCGACGCCACGATGGGCGTGACCGCGCAGGACAAAAAGATCGCCGGCATCATCCAGGAAGCGAAAAAGCCGTGCGTTGTCGCCATCAACAAATGGGATCTCATCAAGGATCGCACCGCGGACAAGGAGGCGCTCACCGCCGTGCTCGACGGGATGAAAGCGCAGCTTTTTTTCCTCAGCTACGCGCCCACCATGCTCGTCTCCGCCAAGACCGGCGCGGAACTCACGCGCCTTTTCAAAACTATCGAGCGCGTGAAAACCGACGCGCACCAACGCATCGGCACCGGCGTCCTGAACCGCCTTTTCACGACGACGATTGCCGCCCACCCGCCCGCCATGCGCGCGGGCAAACGCTTCAAAATCCTCTTCGCCACCCAGCCCGAGCACGACCGCCCGTGGCCGATCCCGATCCCCGAGTTCGTCCTTTTCGTGAACGACGAAAAGCTGCTCGACGACGGCTACCGCCGCTTCATCGAGAGTCACATCCGCGAAAAAGCGCCCTACACCGGCCTGCCGATTCTCTTTCACTTCCGCCCGCGCGAAGCCCGCGACAAAGAGAACCAGACCCGCGGCCAGAAATTCGGCCGCAACCCCGAAACCGGCGGCAAACCCGGCCCCCGCGGCCCTCGCGGCAAACGCACCACCAGCAAAGCCGACAAGTCCCCCCGCCGCCTCGGCGGCTGACCGCGCGTCTGTAGGGGAAGCTGCCAGCTTCCCCTACAGGCGCGCGACGGCTCGGTGGTCGGAGATCAAAAAAAACGCTGTCATTCTGAGCGGAGTTTCGCCGCGGAAAAGCGGGGGCGAAACGAAGTCGAAGAATCTCCATCTTTTCGTGGGCGGAGGCGGCGGGTGGGATGTGCGCCGCTCTCGCCACCGCCTCCGCCCACGGGATATTGGAGATTCTTCGACTGCGTTCCCGCCCGCCTGCGCCCGCTGGGAACTTCGCTCAGAATGACAGTGTGCGAAAAAACTTTGCCTTGCAAAGTTCGCTTTGCTGCGCAAAGTCCATCCCATGCCGACCCGCTCCGACGCCGAGGAACACCTCCGCATCATCCGCTCCCTCATGGAAAAGGCGACCATCTACCGCGCCATCTCCGCGGAGGCCGCGGCGGTCGGCGGGGTGCTGGCGGTGGTCGCTTCTTTTGGTTTTGGAAATTGGTGGCTAACGTCAATGTCCGACATCATGGGTCGCACGATTCATGGCATCGTAAGCAT
>JANXSB010000623.1 GCA_025352865.1 Chthoniobacter sp.
AGGTAGAGGAGCTGGCCTTTGAGCGGGCCCCATTTGTCGCTGGTGACCCAGACCTGCGAGCCGTTCGAGTTATCCATGTCGTAGGGCACCCAGCAGAGGTGCGGCGGGTAGGAAGTTGGCGGCGGATCTTTGTGCGCGAGATCGACGACGCCGACAAATTCGCCCGGCTTCGAGTAATGGATGTAATCGACGGGCACCCATGTGCCCTGGTTGTCGCCGCTGGTGAGTTCGTCATTCGGGCCTACGCCGAGGCCGTTGGGCGCGCGGATGCCGGTGGCGATGACTTCGAGCTTGTCGCCGGATTTCGAGACTTTGAAAATACAGCCATTGTGATCGCTCAGCGGACCCCAGCCGCGCCCGCCGGGGCTCACCGGCCCGCCTTTGGAAAAGTAGAAGTTGCCCTTCGAGTCGGTGTCGAGGCCGAAGGCGAATTCGTGGAAGCCGGGCGTGACCTGCACGTCGTTGTTGAAGCACTCGTAGAGGTCGGCTTCGCCGTCGTTATTTAGGTCGGTCAGGCGGGTGATCTGGTCGCGGCCGAGGACGTAGATTTTTTCATCCACGATGCGCAGACCGAGCGCGTGGAAAAGGCCGGTCGCATAGCGTTTCCACTCGATGTTTTCGAGCGAGCCATCGAGGCCGCGGCCCAGCCACACGTCGCCGCTCCATGTCGAGAAGGCGATGCGTCCGTCCTTGAAAAAGTCGAACCCGCCGATGCGGATGCGGGACTTGTAGGGATTGTCGAGCGGCGCGTGGAGGTCATCGACGACGTAGGGAAACGCGCCGTCTTCCTTGCCGAGTTCGCCTTTCACTTTCACCGTCTCAGCCCAGTGCGCCGGGCCGCCGTGGGTGAAGGCGGTGAGGTCGGCGGGTTTGGCCGCGGCTTTGATGGCGTCGCCGAGTTTGGCCTCGTCGTCGGCGGTGCCTTTGGCATAGACGATCTTGAAAGACTGGCCTTTGGCGAAAGCGGGGAGCTTGAGCGTGACGCGTGCGCCGCTGGCTTCGAGCTTCGCGCCCGCCGGTGCGCCGATGACGCCGATGACGGCGCGCGAGTCCGCGTTCTTCGCGTCATTCGGGGCGATGGCTTTGTCGCCCTCGACGGTCGCCGTGGTGCCTTCCGGCCCATCCGCGAGAACCAGCCGGGAGGCCGCGCCGGGCGTGATGACATTGAAAGTGCGCGTGAGCAGCACGTTGTCGAAGACCTTCTCCTCGCCCGCCATTTCGAGCAGCGTGGCCTCGCCCACGGTGTAGGCGAAAACCACGTTGTCGCCGCTGAGATAGAGGCCGCGATACTTCGCCCATTCCTTCGGCAGCGGGCCGAAGGGAACCTTCGCCGCGCCGGGGCCGGTGGGCAGTTTGCGCGGGTCTTTGAGGTCGTCGCCTTTGCTCCAGCCGGGGCCGGGATTCGTTTGGAAATAAATGTTCGCGCCGTCCTTCGGGCCGGGGTTCGGGCCGTGGCCGCCGTCGAAGACGACGCCCTTCAGTTTGATCCAACCGCCCGTCCAGCCGCTCGCGACGCGCAGCAGGTCGGTGTCGAAAATCTGCGTGGCATCGGCGTCCTTGCCGAGCTTTACGGCGATGCCCTTGTTGGCCGCGCCGATGGCTTTGTCGCCATCGAGCGTGCTCTTGCCATCGGCATTGAGATACGTCGCGGTGAGGAAGCGCCCATAGTCCATTTCCTCCCACCAATTTGCCGCGAAAGCGGAGAGCGTGGAGAGACCGAGGACGGCGGCGCTGAGGAGGTGCGTGGATTTTGATTTCATGGAAGAAAAGTGGCGCGCGCGGCGTGCGCGGAGGTCGCGGGCGGGCGTTTGGTGTAGCCGGTTCAATCGGGCTGTCGAAGGGAAATTAGAGGCTGGAAAAAAGTCTCACGCAAAGGCGCAAAGCCGCAGAGCACATTGGGAGGCGCGGGCTGGTCTTTGCGGCTTCGCCCCTTTGCGTGAGTCCTCTCTGTGCCTTTGTTTTTTTGACCACGGATTGCGCGAATTACACGGATTTTTAGGAAGCAGAAACCCGTGTATTCTGTGCAATCCGTGGTCAAAATCTGCTCCGCACCCGGCGAAAAATTCCTGTTTACAAAACCCTGCGGGTCATCTTTCTTCCCCGCCCCACACGCGTTCTTAAAAAAATCGCACCGTTGGTCCCTGGGTTGCCGAGTCTCATGCTCGGCGGCTGTCGCGTCAGGGGAAACCCGGTGAAATAGAAAGAAAACTGAAACCATGCCTGTACGTCTAGGTCGTTTCGAAATGCCGAAGTCCCTCGTCAAAGATGAGGACTCGGCCAGTGAAACCTACGCCAAGTTCATCGCCGAGCCCTTCGAGGCCGGCTATGGCCACACGGTCGGAAACTCCCTCCGACGCGTGCTCCTCTCCTCGCTGGAAGGCGCGGCCATCACCTCGGTGAAAATCGAAGGTGCCAACCACGAGTTCCAAACCCTCCCGCATGTCGTGGAAGACGTGACGGACATCGTGCTCAACCTCAAGAAGGTGAAGTTCAAAGCCAACGATCACGAGATTCGCAACCTGCGCATCAGCGTGAACAAGGAAGGCACCGTCACCGCCGGGGACATTGAGGACTCCGCGCAGTGCGAAGTGCTGAACAAGAGCCTCGTCATCTGCACGATGGACAAGAAGCACCGCTTTGAAGCCGAACTCGAAGTCAAAGTCGGCCGCGGCTTTGCCCGCGGCGATGAAAACAAACATCCCGACCAGCCCATCGGCGTCATCGCGATCGACTCCATTTTTTCGCCCGTGACCCGCGTGAAATACGCGGTCGGCAACACGCGCGTCGGCCAGCGCACCGATTACGACAAACTCGAAATCGAGATCTGGACCGACGGACGCATCACGCCCGAAGACGCGCTCGTGCAGTCGTCGTCCATTTTGAAGAAGCACTTCGAGCCCTTCTACGCCTACGACGAAAACGCCGTGCAGTTCGACGAAACCGCGCCGGCGCAGAGCCAGGAAAACCAGAAGATGAAGAAGCTTCTGAACATGAGCGTGAACGAGATCGAACTCTCCGTCCGCGCCGCGAACTGCCTGAACAACGCCAACATCACCACCGTCGGCCAGCTCGCGCAGAAGACCGAAGCCGAGATGCTGAAGTATCGCAACTTCGGCAAGAAATCGCTCAACGAGATCAAGGACAAGCTGGTCCAGCTCAGCCTCTCGCTCGGCATGAAATTCGAGCCCGGCCTCGTCGATCCGCAGGGCGCGGAACCCGCCGCCGCCGCGCAATAACCAACCCACCTAGCCACACCCTATGCGTCACCGAAAAAAGACGGTCAAACTGGGCCTGAAGGAAGGGCATCGCAAATCGCTGCTCGCGAATCTCGCGTGCAGTTTGATCGAGCACTCCCGCATCAAGACCACCCTCGCCAAAGCCAAGGCCGTGAAGCCGATGGCTGAGAAGATGGTCACCCTCGGCAAAAAGAAAACGCTGCACGCCCGCCGCACCGCCCTCGCCGTGCTGCGCCAGGCGGACATCGTGAAGATCCTTTTCGACGACGTCGCCCCGCGCGCCGCCGATCGCAAAGGCGGCTACACCCGCATCATCAAGCTCGGCCAGCGCAAATCCGACGCGTCGGAAATGTGCTTCATCGAGTGGGTGGACGCGCCGCTGCTCGTCGAGACCGCGCTCCCCGAGCCGAAAGCCGCCAAGCCCGCGAAAAAAGCCGCCGCGAAAAAAGCCGAGCCCGCCGCCGAAGGCGAAGCCAAGCCCGCGAAAAAGCCGCGCGCGAAAA
>JANXSB010000635.1 GCA_025352865.1 Chthoniobacter sp.
CGATGAAATGTGCCTCATCCACAGCATGCATACGGACATCCCGAACCACCCGCAGGCCTTCGTGCAAATGCACACCGGCAGCTCGCAGTTCATCCGCCCGTCGATGGGCGCGTGGACGCTCTACGGCCTCGGCACGGAGAATGAAAACCTGCCCGGCTTCATCACCATCAGCCCGCCGCTCGCGCTCGGCGGCGCGCAGAATTTCGGCGCGGCGTTTCTGCCCGCGATCTATCAGGGCACGCGGCTCGGCGAGCAAAAGGCCGACCTCGGCACCGCGAGCATCGGCAACATCCGCAATGCCGGCCTCACGCCCGCACAGCAGCGCAAGCAGCTCGATCTCGTGCAGGCGATGAACCGCGAACTGCTCGCCGACAGCACCGCGAACCGCGAGGTCGAGGGCGTGATCGAAAGCTACGAGCTGGCCTTTCGCATGCAGACCGAGGTGCCGAAGGTCATGGACTTTTCCAAGGAGTCCGCCGCGACGCTGAAGATGTACGGCATCGGCGAAAAACCGATGGACGACTTTGGCCGCCAATGCCTGATGGCGCGACGCTTCGCGGCCGCCGGCGTGCGCTACATCGAGGTCTGCCACGCGGGCTGGGATCAGCACCAGAACCTGCATGCGAAACTTTCGGAAAACTGCCGCGCCACTGACCAGCCGATCGCCGCGCTGCTCACGGATTTGAAAGCACACGGTCTGCTCGACGACACGCTGGTCATCTGGGGCGGCGAGTTTGGCCGCACGCCCGATGGCCGCAAACCCGACGGGCGCGATCACAACGCCAAGGGCTACACCATGTGGATGGCGGGCGGCGGCGTCCGCGGCGGCCTGAGCTACGGCAGCACCGACGACTACGGTGCAAAGGCCGTGGAGAATCCCGTCCACGTCCACGACCTCCACGCCACCGTCCTCGCGCTCCTCGGGCTCGACCACGAGAAGCTCACCTTCCGCTACGCGGGGCGCGAATTCCGGCTCACGGATGTTTCCGGAAAAGTGGTGAAGGCGATCATGGCGTAGGCCACGTCGCGCTCACGCGAGGAGCGCTTTCACCACCTCGCCGGAGACATCCGTGAGCCGATAGTCGCGGCCTTCGTGGCGGAAAGTCATGCGCTTGTGATCCACGCCGAGGAGCTGGAGCAGCGTCGCGTGGAGGTCATGCACATGCACCGGATCGCGGACGATGTTGTAGCCGAAATCGTCCGTCTCGCCGTGGACGTAGCCGCGCTTCACACCGCCGCCGGCCATCCACATCGTGAAGCAGCGCGGGTGGTGGTCGCGCCCGAAATTATCCGGCTTGATGTCGCCCTGCGAATACGCGGTGCGGCCAAATTCGCCGCCCCAGATAACGAGCGTTTCGTCGAGCAGGCCGCGCTGTTTCAAATCCGTGACGAGCGCCGCAGCTCCCTGGTCGGTCTCCAGACATTTTTGCCGCAGGCCCGCGGGCAGGCCGCCGTGGTGATCCCAGTCGCGGTGGCAGAGCTGGATGAAACGCACGTCGCGCTCGGCGAGTCGGCGCGCGAGCAGGCAGTTGTTGGCGAAGCTCGGCTTGCCCGGCGTCGCGCCGTAGAGGTCGAGCACTTCCTTCGGCTCCTTCGAGAGATCGGTCAGTTCCGGCACGCTCGTCTGCATGCGAAAGGCCAGCTCGTAGTTTTCGATCTGCGCGGTGATCGCGGGGTCGCCGAGTTCGCCGAGTGCCACGCGGTTGAGGTCGTTCGTCGCGTCGAGGAGCTGGCGGCGCGTGGTCGCGCTGATGCCCGGCGGGTTCGAGGTGAAAAGCACGGGATCGCCCGCATTGCGAAACTGCACGCCGCCGAATTGCGCCGGTAAAAAGCCGCTGCCCCAATAGCGCGTCTGCAAGGTCTGGCCACCGCCGCCGCTCGTCAGCACGACGAAGGACGGCAGGTCGCGGTTCGGGCTACCGAGGCCGTAGGCGAGCCACGCGCCCATCGTCGGGCGGCCCGGCTGCTGGCTGCCGGTGGCGAAAAAAGTGACCGCCGGATCGTGGTTGATCGGGTCGGTGAAAACCGTGCGCACGAAGGTGCAGTCGTCCGCGATCTTCGCGAGGTTCGGCAGCAGCTCGGAGATGTCCATCCCGGCCTGCCCGTACTTCGCAAACTTAAACGGCGACCCCACGCACAGCAGATTTTTCTGCCCGCTCGTCATCGTGGTGATGCGCTGCCCTTTGCGCACGCTGTCCGGCAAATCCTTGCCCGTCATCTCCGTCAGCTTCGGCTTCGGGTCGAAAAGATCGAGATGCGACGGCGCACCCGACATGAAAAGAAAGATGATGCGCTTCGCCTTCGGCGCAAAATGCAGCCGCTGGAGCGTGCCCGGCACCGCCGCGCCCGTGCCAGGATCCATCGCGAAAAGGTCGGACTTCATCAGCGCTGAAAGCGCGAGCGCACCGAGGCCGGTGCTGCTCTGCTTTAGAAAAGCGCGGCGCGTCAGCGCGTTCTGGATTTGGGTGGTGACATTCATCTTGGAGGAAAGCTGCGGAGAACACCTTGGCCCGGACTCTTTCCTTAGCAACCCCGTTTGCCCGCCTCGGCAAACCGGCATCACAGCGCCATCCACTTCGTCACGAGGAACCCACGCAGTCACTCCGCATTCCAATCTTCCCCACCCAACCCGTGGCGGCAAGCGCGGTGGCGCGGGCGGGAGCTGGGTCACGAGAGGAAAAGACGGGCGTCTCGCGGTGGCCTAGGTCAGTTTCTCACTCCCATGAACGTCCGCATCTTTCTCATCCGCCACGGGGCGACCACGCTCAGTGCTGAAGACCGCTTTGCCGGCGCGACCGAGGTGCCGCTTTCCGCGGGCGGCCGCGAACAAGTCCGGCGCCTCGCCGAGCGGCTGAGAGGCGATGGCATTTCCGCCGTTTACGCCTCGCCCCTCGGCCGCACCATGGAGACGGCGCGCATCCTCGCCGAACCGCATCGGCTCGAAGTCCAGACGCGCGACGGCTTGCGCGAAATTTCGCACGGACGCTGGGAGCAAATGACCCGGTGCGAAGTCGAGCAGCGTTTTCCCGAGGAGGCCGCCGCGTGGGCCGCGGATCCCTACACCTTCGCTCCCGCTGGAGGAGAGAGCGGCCTGGCGGTCACCGCCCGGGCGCTGCCTGTGCTCATGGAAATCGTGCGGACCAATCCCGGCGGCAACGCCCTCGTCGTCTCGCACAAAGCCACCATCCGGCTCCTCCTGAGCTCCCTCCTGGGCTTCGACCCGCGCCGCTACCGCGACAATCTCGACCAAAGCCCTGCCGCCCTGAACATCGTCGATTTCAAAGACCCCGTGCGCGCCCGGCTGACCCTCTTTAACGACACCTCCCACTACGAAAAGGGCGGCCTCGCCATCCCCGCCGTCCCGACAGCGCGACTCTCGAAATGGTGGGATGCGCCGAAAACTGAGAACGGCTGAACCGTCCATGCGGGCAATTGGATCGTGCCGCGCAAGGGCCAGATTTCAGATTCACCCCTCGTCGCCCAAGGTCCAGCTTCGCGCGGGGCCGCTGGACCAAGCCACGCCTCCCCGTCTTTCTCCCGTGGACGAAGCAGAGCTTCGCAGACTTTGG
>JANXSB010000649.1 GCA_025352865.1 Chthoniobacter sp.
TGAATTTGAAAATCAGCAAGCTCGGCGGGCTCACGAAAATCAAACAGGCGCGCGACCTTTGCGTGAGCATGGGCATCGCCATGACACTCGAAGACTCATGGGGCGGCGACATCACGACCGCCGCCATCGCGCACCTCGCGCACAGCACGCCGGAGGAGTTCCGTTTCACCAGCACGGATTTCAACAGCTACGTGACCGTCTCCACTGCCGACGGCGCACCGCAGCGTGTGAACGGCTTCATGTCCGCGAGCACCGTGCCCGGCCTCGGCATCACGCCGAAATTGGACGTGCTCGGTGCGCCGCTCGTCGTCGTCGAATAACTCACCATCACCATCACCATGAAACTACACACCCTCATCCACTCCATCACCACCGCCGCACTTCTCACCAGCGCCATCGCCGCGCCGCCGGAAATCAAACCGCACGACGGCAAGCCCGCCGACATGACGAAGCCGGTGCAGGTGTTCATCCTCATGGGCCAGTCAAACATGGTCGGCCTCGGAAAAGTCAGCGCGCCGGAAATCGGGCTGGAGCAGCTCGTGAAGGAGAAGAAAAAATACCCGTATCTCGTGGACGCGGCGGGCGAGTGGGTCGAGCGGAAGGACGTGCGGTTTGCGCGCGTGATGTCCGGGCGCGGCGGCGGGATGCAGCTGTTCAACAACGAGTGGATGACGGTGAAAACGTGCAAGACCATCGGGCCGGAGTTCGGCATCGCGCAGTTCGTCGGGGATGCGGTCGAGGAGCCGGTGCTCATTTTGAAAAGCTGCATCGGCAATCGCAGCCTCGGCTGGGACCTGCTGCCGCCGGGCAGCGAGCGGTTTGAGTTTGCCGTGAAAGACCGCGCGGGCGTGGAAAAGAAAATGGTCTATGCCGGCTCCAAGGACAAACCCGAGTCGTGGGAGATGGATTCCGCCAAGGGCCTCAAGACCGAACCCGCGCCGTGGGTGGATAAGGCCGGCAAGCCCATCGAGTGGTATGCCGGCAAGCAGTGGGACGACGACATTTCCTACGCGAAGACCGTGCTCAGCGAACTCGACAAGCACTACCCCGGCGCGACGAAATACGAGGTCGCCGGATTCTTTTTCTGGCAGGGCGAAAAGGACGCGGGCAATGCCGGCCACGCCGCGCGCTACGAGCAGAACCTCGTGCATTTCATCAAGTCGGTGCGGAAGGAATTCAACGCGCCCAACGCGAAGTTCGTGCTCGCGACGATGGGCGAATCCGCGAAGGGCGCCACCGGCCCCGGCGGCGATGTCCTCAACGCGCAACTCGCCGTGGACGGCGCGAGCGGCAAGCATCCCGAGTTCAAAGGCAACGTCGCCACCATCTACACAAACCCGATGGCGCAAGGCGGCAGTGGCAACGCGCACTACGGCGGCAAGGCGGAAGTCTATATGGAAGTCGGCGAGGCGATGGGCCGCGCGATGGTGGAACTTCTCACGTCGAAAAAATGAACTCACACACTGCACATCGCGCCGCCGCCATCATCGCCTCATCACTCATGTTCGCCACCACTTTGTCCGCCGACGAACCGAGCGAGTTTCAGGCGTTCCGCAGCCGCGCGGAAAGTGGCGATGCCGAGGCGCAGGCGGCGCTCGCCATTCGCTACCGCGACGGCAAAGGCGTGGAGAAGGACGATGCGCTGGCGATGCAGTGGGCGCATCGCGCGGCGGATGCGGGGAATGCGGACGCCATGGATTTCGTCGGCTTCACCTATCTTCGAGGCAGTGTGGTAGAGCGGAGTCCTGAAATCGCGTTCGGCTATTTCAAAATGGCGGCGGAGAAGTCGGCGACGGCGGCGTTCAATCTCGGCCAGTGCTACTTCGGCGCGCAGGGCACGGAGCAGGACTGCGCGAAGGCGCTGGAGCATTGGAAAAATGCGGCGTCGCGCGGACACGGGCGCGCGGCTTCGACGGCGGCGATGGCGCTGCTTTCCGGCGAAGGCGTCGTGCCGGATGTGGCGCTGGCGCGAAAACTCGCCGAGCGTGCGGCGGAGTTGAACGATCCCTCGGGCCTCGTAGTGCTCGGCGAAATGCAGTTCCAAGCGGGTGAACTCGACGCGGCGAAAACGAACTGGGCGAAGGCCGCAAAACTCCAACCCACCGGGCTGACCGGGCATCCTGCGCAGCCGTCCGGCAACGCCTCCGCCCAGCAGGGTGCCGACCTTCTGCGACTCATCGAATACCGGCAGCGCAAAGGCGAGCCGGGCAAATTCGCCTTCGTGCAAATGCCGCACATTCATCAGGGCTACAACAACTGCGGCTCCACGGCCTGCGCGACCTTCGCGCGCTTTCAGGGCGCGAAGCTCGGCGGCTGGGATTTCAAAAAGCTCTGCCCCTCGCCCCTCGGCACCGGCACCGACTGGGGCCACCTGCTCGAGGCCTCGGCGAAAATCGGCCAGCACTGGAAGCTCCTCACTTTCACGCCCGATGACGCGGGCTTCGACGAGGCGACCGCGTTTTTGAAAAAGGAACTCGATGCCGGGCGGCCCGTCGTCGTGGATTTCAAATACATCGGCCCGCAATATCCCGGCGGCAGCGCCGGCCACACGCTCAGCGTCTGCGGCTACCTCGCGGCGGAGAATCTCTACATCCTCTGCAATCCCGCCGTCGCCACGCCCGGCCTGCAACTCATCACCGCCGCCGACCTCAAAGATTTCTGGCGCTCCGACCACTACGGCGCGCTCTCTAAGGGCGTGCTCTCGCGCCCGGCCTTTGTCATCGAAACTCGTTGAAACCCAAAACCCATGAAATTCATCATCTCACTCATCACACTCACGGCGTTCTTTTGCGGCCACTCCCGCGCGGCGGAAAAGAAACCGCTGAAAGTCTTCATCCTCGTCGGGCAATCGAATATGGAAGGGCACGCGAAGGTCGAGACGTTTGACTACATCGGCGACGACTCGGCGACGGCGCCGCTTTTGAAAATGATGCGCGGCACCGACGGCCAGCCGCACGTGGCTGACCACGTTTGGATTTCATATCTCACTGGCAGATACGACGGCAGCGCGAATGGCGAGGGCACCGGGAAGCTCACGGCTGGCTTCGGCGCACGAGACGATGCGACGAAATCGAATGGCAAAATCGGGCCGGAGTTCACTTTCGGTCTCACGATGGATGCCGCGCTCAAAGAGCCAGTGCTCATCATCAAGACCGCGTGGGGCGGCAGGAGCCTGAATACGGAATTCCGCCCGCCGAGCGCGGGGCCGTATG
>JANXSB010000656.1 GCA_025352865.1 Chthoniobacter sp.
TCGGCATCGGCCTCATCGGCCTGACGCGCGACGAAACCATCGTCTCCGACTCGTCGCATCATCTGCGCGACGACGAGCCGTTCATCACCGCGCTCGGCCTTTTCCGCCACGAGGACGCCGACCACCGCGCGAGCCTCTCGACCATCGCGCCCGTGCTCACCGGCTGGCACAAGCTGCGCGTGCGCGGCTACAGCTTTGCCTGGGATGGAAAGCAAGTCGTGCAGACCGAGCGGCACGGCGCGCTCGGCTGGGGCGTGCATTCCAAGGGCGAGCACTACGGCACCGTCGATCTCCCGCCGAACGCCGCGGAGGAGCGCGAAGTCACCGCCTGGCTCGAACGCGGCGGCGGCCTGACGCACGGCACAGACGACAATCTCCGCATCATCGCGGCGTCGTGTGAAAACTTCCGCGACTTCGCGAATGGCAAAAACAAGGACGTGCCGGGGCCGATGTCGCCCGCGCCGGGCGTGGCGATCGAGTGGCTGGAAATCGAGGGGCCGATCCACGACCAATGGCCGCCGGCCAGCCACCACGCTTTGTTTGGCGACCTCGCGGTGAAGGAATGGACGCCCGCCAGCGGCGTCCCGAAGCCCGCGCAGCAGACGTGGCCGCGCGGCAATCCGTTCGCGTTTCCGAAAAATCCCTACGGCGAGCACGGCGAGAAACGGCCGGTCGTTTACGTGGAATCGAACGCGCCGGAAAAAGATGCCGAACGGCTGCTGCGCACGTTTTTACGCCGCGCCTTTCGGCGACCGGTTGCGGCGGAGGAAGTCGCGCGTTTCACCGCAAAAGTCGCGCAACGCCTCGCGGATGGCGCGGCCTTCCAAGACGCGATGATCGCCGTTTATCGCGAAGTGCTCACCTCGCCTGACTTCCTGCTTTTGCAGGAAAAGCCCGGCCCGCTCGACGATCACGCACTCGCCGCGCGGCTCTCCTACTTCCTCTGGAGCACGCTGCCGGATGAAACGCTCGGCGCGCTCGTCGACCATCACGAGCTCGCGAAACCCGGCGTCCTGCACGCGCAAATCGAGCGAATGCTCAACGATCCCCGCGCCGCGCGCTTCACGGAAAGCTTCCTCGGCCAGTGGCTCAACCTGCGCGAAATCGGCGCGACGCAGCCGGACAAAAAGCTCTATCCCGAGTTCATGCCCTGGCTGCAGGAGGCCATGCTGCTGGAAGCCCACGCGACCTTTTCCGAGCTGCTCCAGCGCGACCTCGGCATCACCCATCTCGTGCAGTCCGACTTCGCGATGATCAACGAGCCTCTGGCCCAACTTTACGGAATCGAGGGCGTGCGCGGCTGGGATTTGCGCCGCGTCGCGCTGCCGCCCGGCAGCCATCGCGGCGGCTTTCTCACGATGGCCGCGGTGCTGAAAACCACGGCGAACGGCACCACCACTTCGCCGGTGAAACGCGGCGCTTTCGTCATGGATAAACTGCTCGGCATCGTCCCGACTCCGCCGCCGCCCGGCACCGGCGCGATCGAGCCCGACGTGCGCGGCACGACCACGGTGCGCGAGCAACTCGACCGCCACCGCAACAACGAAACGTGCGCCGCGTGCCACCGGAAAATGGACGGCTACGGCTTCGCGCTCGAGAGCTTCGATGTCGTCGGCGAATGGCGCGGCCAATACCGCGCGGTCGGCGCCGCGGGCCGCGACGAGGATGCGAAAAAGGTCAACGGCCACCGCATCGAATACCACCCCGCGCTCGCCGTGGACCCGAGCGGCGTCATGCCCGATGGCCGTCCCTTCGCCGATGTGGAAGGCCTCCGCGCCCTGCTCGTCGCCGACCCCGAGCGCCTCGCTTACGCCTTCACCAGCCACCTCGTCACCTACGCCACCGGCGCGGAAATTTCCTTCGCCGACCGCGCCGAAGTCGGGCGCATCGTCACTTCCTCAAAGCCGGCCAACTACGGTCTCCGCACGCTTCTCGAAGCCGTCGTGCAAAGCCCGCTCTTCCGCTCGAAGTAGCCGCTGAGTTCTGCTTTTTGGTTGTCGTTGCGGTGGTCAGGGCGCGGAGGTCTGGGTTCGGAAATTCTGCGGCGGATCTCCTGCGGTCAGTGCCGGGCGATAGACGCGCAGCGCGGCGACGGTCTCCGCGCCGCCTGCGATTTCCAGCGTGTGCTTCGTGTTCGTGAGTCCCTGCGCGAGGGTGACGGTGGTTTCGATGGCTGCGTCTTTCACGCCCGGTGAGATGAACTCATCCACGAAGTGCGGCTCGACGCTCCACTTCACGGTGAAGCTCTCGGGCACTGGCTTGAGGCCCGCGAGAACACTGAGTGCGAACTCCACATTCCAATCCTCGGGCGTGATGGCGATGCGACCCGACTTCGAGACAAAGCGCGCGTCGCTGCGGCCTTCGCCATCCGCCCCGGTTTTCGATCCAGTGAGGGTGAAAGTGAAGAGCTTCTCAGTCGCGGAATCGCGATGCACTTCCATCGTCCAATCCTCGATGAGCAGCGGCTTTTCCGAACCAATGGGCGCGATGGGCGGCCATTTACCACCGGGCTTCGGGAGCGCGCGCGTGAAGCCGTAAAGCTCGGGAAACTCCGACGGCTTGCGCCCGTCAATCGTCACCGCGGCGGGCGCGGCGCTGCCCGCTTTGCACACCACGTCCACGCGGTTGCCCTCGAATTCCACGCGCAGCTTTCCATTTTCAAAGCGCGCGTCTTTTCCCACCACGAGCGTCTTCACCCACGCCTCGACGGGCGCGGGGTCGAAGCTCGCGTCGCGCCGTAGATATGCCTTCACGCACTCGGCCATGAGGAATTCGCCGTGCGCGTTGAGATGCACCGCGTCGCGCAGCAGCGCCTTCGGCTCCAGCGCGTGGTCGCCGAGATACTGCTTCCAAATCGCACGCTGATCGCACAGCTCCGCGCCGTATTTTCGCGCGAGCGACGGGAGCCAGTTGTGATTCATAAAGGCGTCCCACTTCCCGCTCTGGATGGGCACTTTCGCGGGATCGGTTTCCTCGGTGAGGTCGGCGGGTTTCACGACGTGGTCGGTCTGCATCAGGATTTCCGCGCACGTCCGCTCGCGCGTGCGGCGAATGATGTCCTCGTATTTGTCGTGCGCGCCATAGACATGAAAAATGAGCAGGTCCGGCTGGAACGGATACAGGTCCGTCTCCGCCGTCCGCACGAGCATCTGCGACGCGAACCCGCCGAGCGCGCGGTTTTCGATCACGAGATTGGCGCTGGGAAATCGCGCGCGCAAATCGTCCGCGACGATTTTCCACCAGCCCTGCTCCGTGATGCTCTGCCCGTAAAAAAGCACGCGCACCGTATGGCGATGCTCCGGCGTGCTCTCCGCGAGCAGCCGCATCGTGCGCTGCACTCCGCGCCCGTAGCTCGCGGTGTCGCCGAGCGATTTCGGCGCTGGGAAATCGGCGGCGCGTGCGAGGAGCGGCAGGGCCAGGAAGGTCAAAAAGGCGCGGGCGAGTCGTGTCGGTTGCATTGAGCGGATGAAGGTGGGTGGAAGATAAGATGAAGCCAAGGACGGACAAGGACAGCCGCACGAGCAGCAGTGCGTCGGGGTGGAAAATCGTGCTCCCATTTCGCCCGCCGGGCGGCAAGGCTCGCTCCATGCGCCTCGCCACCCTGCTCCCCCTCCTCCTCGCGCTCGCCGCTCATGCGGACGACGCCGGCTTTTCCCCGATCTTCGATGGCAGATCGCTCGATGGCTGGCGCGGTCAAGACGCCGCGTTTTGGAGCGTCGAGGATGGCGCGCTCACGGGCACGATCAGCGCGGAGCGGCCTGCGCCGTCAAACCAGTATCTCGTCTGGCAGGGCGGGCTCGTGGAGGACTTCGAGCTGATGCTGGAGTTCCGCCTCACCGGCTCGGCGACGCCGGAGACGAACAGCGGTTTTCAATTCCGCTCGCGTCGTCTGCCCAATGGCGATGTGGGCGGATACCAGGTCGATATCAATGCGGGGCAGCCGCCGCGGGCCGCGCTCTACGATGAGTTCGGACGGCATTTTCTCGCGCGCGAGGGCGAGCGGAGTGTCTTTGACGCGGAGGGAAAAAAGACCGTCGAGAAGTTCGATCTCGAGCCCGGTGCGAGGGATTACAAACTCGACGAGTGGCACGAATATCACCTCACCGCGGTCGGGCCGAAAATGACGCTGCGGGTGAACGGCCGGCTCATCTCCGAAGTCACGGACAACGACGCGGACAGCGCCGAGGCGCGCGGCGTCCTCGCGCTGCAACTCCACACGGGGCCGCCAATGAAAATCCAATTTCGCAACGTGCGGCTCAAACGCTCGCCGTCGAAAGCGACGCCGCGCGAGGCGCTCATGGCCGAGGCGGCGCTGGACTGGCTGCCGGGCGAACGCGCGGATGCGCATCAGCCGATGCTCAAGGCCGTGGGCGAAATCACGCCGGGCATCGTCGTGAATGGCGAGCGCGTAGCGCGGATGAAGAACGCGTATTTCGACGCGGCGGTGGATTTCAATTCGCCGAAAGCGTGGAACACGAGCGGCGATGCGCTCACCGTTTTGCTCCGCGCCCGCGTGCCCGATGGCAACTGGACGACCGCGCTTTTCGCCAAGCGCGGCGGTCACGACATCTGCCACTTCAATCTCTTTAGCGTCGATCTCCCCGAGACGCCCGGCCCGGACATCGGCTTCGAGATTCACACCGACCGCGGCTTTTTCATGGTCGGTTTTCCCGTGTCGAAAATCGACGCGCGGGCGTGGCACGATCTCGCTGCGCGCTACGATGGCAAGCGGCTCCAGCTCCTCTGCGATGGCACGGTGATGGCCGAGAAACCCGCGTCCGGCACGCTGACCGCAAACCAAGAGCCCGTGCTCCTCGGCGCGGAAACCGACAATGGAAAACCCGTGCGTTTTTTCACCGGAGAAATGGCCGAGGCCGCGCTCTGGACGCGCGCGCTCGACGATGCGGAACTGGCCGCGGTGCTGCGTCGCGAGGCCATCGTCGCGCTGCCGAAGCCGTGGCGCTCGCCCGTGCAATTCCGCCCGGCGGCGGGCCGGCTCGCGGACACGATTCCGTTTTTTCACGACGGCGAATATCACATCTTCTACCTGCTCGCCGAGATGGGGAAAGTGCCGTGGGAGCACCTCGTCTCGCGCGACCTCGTGCATTGGCGCGAGCTGCCGCGCGCGCTCACGAGCGACGGCGCACCCGACAGCACCGATGGCGAAAACATGTTCACCGGCAGCGTGGTCGAGCGCGACGGCACCTGGCACATCTTCTACACCGGCGACAACCCGCGCCATCCGGTCAACACCGAGCACATCTGCCACGCCACGAGCCGCGACGGCCTCGCGTGGACGAAGCACCCCGAGCACACCTTCACCGCCGACGGCACGCATTACGACGCCTCGCGCGCGGACGATTTCCGCGACCCGTTTGTCTTTTGGAACGAGGACGACAAACAATGGTGGATGCTTCTCTGCGCACGCGCCGCGGGCGACCGGCGGCCCGTCACCGGCGTCGCCACCTCGCGCGATCTCGTGAAGTGGGAGCAGCAGGCACCGCTCTGCGACGGCTACCGCGCCACGCCCGAATGCCCGGATATTTTCCGCATCGGCGCGACCTGGTATCTCATCGTCTCGCCGAGCGAAAACGTGACCACCTACCGCTCCGCACCCGCGCTGCGCGGCCCGTGGTCGCCCGCGCCCGGCACGCCGATCGACACGCCGAT
>JANXSB010000701.1 GCA_025352865.1 Chthoniobacter sp.
GCTGCATGGCCCGCTCGCACCCGGCGTGCGCGAGCGGCTCGCGGGCATCGCCACGGAACTCGCGCGGCGGCAAAGGTAGGGATGGCACTCCGTGCCGTCCGGGGCAAGCGCAGCGAGGCGGCGGGTGGGATGTGCGCGGCAACTGTTGCACCCACCGCCTCGCTGACGCTCGCCCGGCGGACGGCACGGAGTGCCGTCCCTACCGCGCTACGCGCCCGCGGCGAGATAGCACTGCCACTCCGGCGGCAGCGGCGCGCGCTCCACGCCATCTGCGATGCGCCCCTCGAAAGCTGGCTCGAACGGCGTGCTCGTGCCATAGACCATGATCGTGTCGCGCCCGCCCTCCGAACGCAGCGCGTGCCCGACGCCCGCGGGAATGACAAGCCCCGCGTTATTCGGCCCGCGCTGGTCGTCGCCTTCGATGATGAATCGCATCACCCGCCGCGGCATCCCGGCGCGCTCATCGACGAGCAGCATCTCGACATTGCCCTGCACGAAAAACATCGCGTCCCACTGCTCGCGGTCATACGGGCGCAGCGCGAAATTTTTCGGCTCCGCCGTGAAGAGCCGCTGGAACCAGGCCTCGGCGGTCGTGCCCTCGGGGATGTGCGGCGGGTGAATGTGAAAGCCCTTCGCCGTGCCCGCGTACATCCGCGCCGTCGCCCACTGCCGCGGCCACAGCCCGATCGCCGCGAGCGCGCCGTCGCCCATGCGCGCGAATTCGCCGAAGAAACCGCGATGCCGCTGCGCGAAAATCCTGCGCCCGAAAATCTCCACGCCAGGAATCCACGCCCCGTCGAGTTCCCCGCGCTTGGCGATCAGCTCGCCCGCTTCCACGCCGCTCGTGGCGAGGCGCTCGGGCAGCGAACTGGCGGAGTAATCGCGCTGCGTGAGCTGCGCGCGGGCGTCAGGTTTGAGAGCGTGCCAGAGTTCGGACATGCGGCGGAGACTAGGGAATGCAACCGTGCGCTGGCAGCATCAAAGTTTTGGGAGCGCGCCGCCGCATTGTTCGGGTAGAGCACTCGACCCGGAAACTCACGCGCGCATCGTCGCGTACCAGCGCACCGTTTCCTCCAGCCCCGCATCCACGCTCACCAGTGGCTCGAAGCCGAGTTCGCGGCGGATTTTCGCGATGTCCGCGGAGCTGTGCTGAATGTCGCCTGCGCGCGGCGGCCCGTAATTCACGGCCTTCGCAGGTGTGCCGGTGACAGCAGCGACACGCGTCGAGATACCCTCATGCAAATCCGCAAGCGTGGTGCTGGCCCCACCGGCTACATTGAAAACCTCGCCGACCGCCGCGCGGTTGCGCGTGGTCGCAGCGAGCAGATTCGCCTGCACGACATTGGCGACGTGACAGAAGTCGCGCGTGATTCCGCCGTCGCCGTGAATCGCACACTCGCCGCCGCCGACGAGCGCGGTGATCCACTGCGGGATGACGGCGGCGTAACCGCCCGTGGGATTCTGCCGCGGGCCGAAGATGTTGAAGTAGCGCAGGCCCACGCTTTCCAAGCCGTAGTGGTCGAAAAACTGGCGCGCGTAGATTTCGTCCATGAGCTTGGAAGCTCCGTAGGGACTGAGCGGGCGGCCGATGCGCGCCTCGACCTTCGGCATCGCCGCGTCGTCGCCATAGACGGCGCTGCTGCTCGCATAGACCACGCGGCGCACGCGGTTGTCGCGCGCGGCGGCGAGGAGGTTGAGCGTGCCGGTGACGTTCGTCTCGTGGCAGCCGAGCGGGTCTTCGATGGAGAGTGGCACGGAGATAAAGCCAGCATGGTGCAGGATGTAATCGACGTGATCGCTCGCCTCGCGGCATGCGCCCATGTCGGCGACGGAGCCTTTGAGAAAAGTGAAGCGCGCCCATTGCTCCGCGCTGACCCGCGCCTGCACGTCGGCGAGATTTTGCGGCGAGCCGGTGGAGATATTGTCGAGCCCGGCCACGTGCTGATCGAGCAGCAGCAGGGCTTCGAGCAGATGCGAACCGATGAACCCGGCGACGCCGGTGATGAGCCAGGTGCGCGGCTCGGCGGCGAGTTCTTGCTGGAGGCAGGCGTAGGCGTTCATGCGGCTATTTAGGGGAGTCCACGAAAGACACGAAAGGCATGAAAGGAGACAATCCTTTTCGTGCCTTTCGCGGACTCACTTCCCGGCGGCACGGAGCAGGACACTCTCGTACTGTCCGGCGATGACGCGCAGATCGAAGGCATGCACTTTCTCCCAACTCGCGCGTTTCATTTTGAAAAGAGTTTCGTCGCTTTGCAGGAGCCAATCGAATTTGTGCGAAAAGGCGTCGATGTCCTCGACGGAAACGAGGTAGCCATTAACTCCGTTTTCGACCACATCGGCCATGCCAGGGATGTCGCTCGCAACGATGGCGAGACCATACTTTAGCGCCTCCACCGCAGCGACCGGCATGCCTTCAGACGTGGACGGCATGCACAGAATGTCGGCGGTGCGGAGGATGGCGTGAACTTCCGCTGCCGCCAGCCAGCCGGTGCAGTGGACGCGATCAGCAAGTCCCAGCCGTCGGATGCTCCCGTGGACATCCGCCATGAGCAAGCCGTCACCGATGAGCGTCAGCCGCCAGTTGGAATGCTTCACTCGCGCGAGGACATAGATGAGAAAAACGGGGCGCTTTTGCGGATTGAGACGGCCCGTGAAGACGAGATGTCGCGTGTTTCGCATTTCCGGCGGCGGCATGTCGGCAAGGTCGATGCCATTCAGGATGCGCACGACCTTTCGCCCGTAGGCGCGCTCGGCGAGTTCTTGCACGAAAGAACTGACCGCGGTCGCGGCGGCGGCGCGGCTCCAGACCTGGCGGGCGATGGGGCTGATGATTTTGAAAAGCGTGGCGGTCTGCTCGGGCACGCCGCCGGGCACGTCGCCGAGGTGGGCGGTGAGGACGTAGGGCACGCCGGTGAGGCGATGCACGGCCCACGCGAGCAGGCCGGTGGGCATGGCGAAATGCGCGTGGATCACGTCCGGTTTCCAGGTGCGGATGTGGCGGAGCGTGGGGAAAAAGCTGGTCGCGCAATACGCGGCCATCTCGTGGACACGGCAGGTGTCGGGCGCGCGGCGTCCGCTGGCGGTGCGGTGGATTTCCACGCCACCGATGGTCTCGCGGATCGAGCGCCAGCCAAGCGCGGCGGTCTGCACGCGGACTTCGTGACCGCGCTTCACCATCTCGGTGGCGATGCTCTGCGCCACGCGTCCGCCGCCGCCGCCGAGCGGCGGGTATTCGTAGCAGAGAACGAGGATTCTCACTTTTTCATCCATTGGCTGAGCAGCCAGTAGCTCCAGAGGAAGAGGCGCTCGTCGCGCGCGCCGCTCATGTGCGCGGCGTGCTGGCGCTCGGCAAAGGCGACATCGAGATGCGGAAAAGTGCGCGCGTGATCGAACTCGAATTTTCCCTCGCGGAGCCAGCGGCCGATGGGCATGCCGAAGCCTTTCTTTTTGCGGTCGATGATCTCGCGCGGGAGGAGCGGGGCGAGGGCGCGTTTCAAAATCCACTTCGTCTGGCCGCCGCGGAGCTTGAGCTGCCAAGGGATGCGTCGGGCGAGGTCGGCGACCTCGATGTCGAGGAAGGGCGAGCGCACTTCCAGCGAGCACATCATCGAGGCGCGGTCGGTTTTCGCGAGGATGCCGTCCTGCAAATAAAGGTTGGTGAAAAACTGGAGCGTGCGATCGACGAGATTTGGCTGCGCGCAGCGGTCCCAGGCCTCGATGGCTTCGCTGTAGATTTCCTCCTCGTCGCACGGTTCGCGGAAAAGCTGGGCAAGATCGCGGGGTTCGAGCGCGCCCATCCAGACGGCGTTCCAGAGCTTTGGCGGATAGCTCAGCCCGGAGAGCGTGCGCTTGATTTTGAAATCGAAGCTCACGTTTTCATGCGACACCGGCAGGCGCGCGGCGATGAGGCGGATGGCGTGGTGCAATGGCCGCGGAACCAGCTTGGAATAAAGCTCGGCAGCCCGCAGGGCGCGGAAGGGATCGTAGCCGGCGAAGAGTTCGTCGCCGCCGTCGCCGCCGAGCGCGACGGTGACGTGCTGACGGGTGAAACGGGAAAGCAGATACGTGGGCAGGAGCGAGCCGTCGCCGAGCGGTTCGTCGAGTTTGGCGATGATCTCGGGGAGCAGCGCGGTGGATTTGTCGAGGTCGAGAATGTCTTCGCGGTGCCGCGTGCCGAGGCGCTCGGCGACGAAGCGGGCGTGCGCGCTTTCGTCGAAGCTCGGTTCGTTGAAGCCGATGGAAAACGTGTTGAGCTGGCCGCTGGGGACGTGTTTCGCGGCGAGCGCGGCGATGGCGGAGCTGTCGATGCCGCCGCTGAGGAAGACGCCGAGCGGCACATCGGACATGAGCCGGCGCTGGACGGCGCGTTCGAGCGTGGCGCGGATTTCTTCGGCAAGATCATCAACGAAGTCCTCACGGGTCCACGTTCGGTTACCGCTCCACTTCCAATCATTCCCGAAGGCCTGTGCTTCATCTGTGGAATGCACTTTGTGCTCGGTCTCCAAAACAAACTCCCACCACCGCCACTTCTTCAGCGCGCGGCTCGCGAGATCGAAGGTGAAGCTGTGTCCGCCGGGCAGTTTCCACACGCGCTCGTAGATCGAGCGCGGCGCTGGGATGGAGCAGTAGGCGAAGTATTTTTTAAGCGAGAGCGGATCGAGGTTGCGCGGGCAGGCCGGGTGCTGGAGCAGCGCGGGGAGTTCGCTGGCGAAGGCGAAGGTTTCGCCTTCGTGAAACCAGTAGAGCGGCTTTTTTCCAAAGCGGTCGCGCGAGCCGAAAAGGCGCTGCCGCGCGCGGTCGTAGATGACGAAGGCCCACATGCCATTCAGCCGTTCGGTGAAACTTTCGCCCCACTCGCGGTAGCCGTGGAGCAGAACTTCGGTGTCGCTGTGGTCGGTGATGAATTCGCTGCCGCGCGCTTTCAGCTCCGCGCGGAGTTCGGCGTGGTTGTAGATTTCGCCGTTGAAGGTCACGCCGAGCTGGCCGTCACCCGTCCACATGGGCTGCGCGCCGCCGCTGAGATCGACGATCGAGAGGCGGCGATGCCCGAGGAAAACGCCCGCGCTTTCCTCCGCCCAATGCCCCTCCGCATCCGGCCCGCGATGCGCGATGGCGGCGGTCATCCGGCGCAGGACGCCGGGGTCACCGAGCCCCGCGAAGCCCGCTATGCCGCACATCGGCGTTGGGCGCTGATCTTCACTTTGCGTCGATGTTCCGCGTGGCCCGCACGAGGTACACGCTCTTCCCCTGGCTCTCGTAAAACGTGCGCATGATCATTTCCGCGAGGAGTCCCATGAGGATGCACATGACGCCGGTGATCGCGGTCATGACGAAGAGCAGCGGGAGCGGGGTTTCGATGAAGGCTTTGCGGCCGAAAAATTTCAAATACAGCGCCGAGAATCCGGCGAGAAAGCTGACGAGCAGCGAGAGCGCGCCGACGCCGCCGAAGACGTACATCGGCTTCTCCGCATAGCTGTCGAGGAACTTCACGACCACGAGGTCGCAGAGCACTTTCGCCACGCGCTCGAGGCCGTATTTCGATTTGCCGCTCGCGCGGGCAAAATGGTTGACGGTGACTTCGGTGATCTTCGCGCCGTGCCAGCCGGCGTAGATCGGGAGAAAGCGGTGCATCTCGCCGTAGAGCCGCACGCCTTTGATGACCTCGCTGCGATAGGCTTTGAGCGAACAGCCGAAGTCGTGGAGCTGCACGCCGGAGACGGCGGAAATGAGCTTGTTTGCGAGGATGCTGGGGAAGTTGCGCTGGAGGGCGTCGTCCTGACGGTCCTTGCGCCAGCCGGAGCAGACGTCGAAACCCTCGTCGAGTTTCGCGAGGAGTTTCGGAATGTCGGCGGGGTCGTTTTGCAAGTCGCCGTCGAGCGGGATGATGACCTCGCCTCCGGCGAAATCGAAGCCGGCCATCATCGCGGCGGTCTGGCCGTAGTTGCGGCGGAAGTGGACGACTTTCACTGCGGGATTCTCGGCGGCGATGGCGTCGAGCGCGGCCTCGCTGCCGTCGTTGCTGCCGTCATTGACAAAGATCAGCTCCCACGGGCGGCCGAGCGCCACCATGACCTCGCGGATGCGCGCGTGGAGCGTGGGGAGGGACTCCGCTTCGTTATAGACTGGGACGGTGATCGAGATCATCAGTGGCGCGGAAAAAGTGGGATACTAAATGACTGCGCGTGCGGTTGAACAAAAGGGGAAACTGTCGGCTGCGGGAAACACTCGCTGGAGTGAGAGGCGGTGCCCGCTCAAGGGAGGGGACGGAAGACTCGCGCGTTTCCGGGATGCGCGGCGAGCACGGCCTTCAGTTCGGAAGCGTCCGCGAACTCGGCCAACTGGCTGCCTGCTTCGAGCATGGCAATGACGATTCGCAGGTAAGCCTTGTCGGAGCCGTGGTGTCCATCGACAGCTTCGGTGTCGTCGGCCCCGAGCGTGGCGAGGTCGGAGAAATCGTAGAACTCGCCGCCGCGGCTTTCGAGCAGCGGACGAAGCGCTCCGGCGAGCTGGAGCAGGTAGCCGTAATCATTTTCCCTCGCCATCATTTTCGCCCAAACCGCGTGCGCGAACGGGGGCAGAAAGCCGATCACGTGAATGCCCCGCGTGTGGCATTCATCGAGGAGCAATCCGAGTTCGCGCAGGGCGGCTGGAGAGACGGTATCGCCGTGGACATAATGGCTGTCCCCGGCGTCGATGTGCGCAAAGCTAACCTGGAAATCCGCATCCCACGGGTGCGGATTGGATGGGTCGTCCGGCCGGTAAAGAAAACTGCCGTCGGCCCGGAAGCCCTCGCCTTGGATCGCCGCCCCGAGGCCGATGCGGTCGCGCAATCCGCGCCATTGAAGCAGACGGCCGAACTTCATTTTGCCGTCGGCAAGATCGCCGTACACGAGACGCCAGTTCGCGGTGAAAACAGCCGAGGGATCCCATTGATTCTGAAATTGGCTCCGCAGCCAGCCCGCGCCGCTTTCCCCCCTTTCATCCATCGTGTCGAAAGCGGGGTTGAAAAAAGGCTGGTGCAGACCGGCGATGAGAATTTTCGGCGAAGCCTCGGGCGGCAGAGCTTCGATGAACGCGCGAAAATGCCTGAGCTTCACGATGCCGCCGCCACCGTTGAAGAACCCGGCGTCGGGCCGGAAAAACTCGGCCCCAAACTCCATGACGCGCGAGTTGCCGAGGGCGAGGATGCGGGGCTTGCGGCGCAGCACGGCGTGGTACTTCGAGTAGATGCTCCGGTTCGTGTAGGCGGGGCCGGAAAGCACCTGCGAGCCGGGCAGGGATTGCCGGCGGATCACTTCGTCGGGACTGATGAATTCGCCGCCCAGCCACAGGATCAGCAGCGGCATCCCGAAGACGAGCAGCAGCGGCAGCAGAAAGAGGACGCTGCGCCAGACGGGAGATTTCAGACGGATGCTCAAAACTGAAAGTAGATGAAATCCTTTTGCCCCTGCTGCGCGTACAAGACGATGGCAAAGATGAGCGAGTAATACGCGGGCCAGCGGATCCAGAGCGGCCGGCGTTCGAGGAAAGCGACGGCTCCGCCGCGGAGTTGGAGCAGTTGCACCGCTTCGAGAGCGAGAATGGCGGCCGCCGAAATCATCAAGTCAGGCACTCCGAAATGCTGCGTGAGGATCGGAGATTTCCACGGAAGCAGGGCCATTTTTTTAAGAATCAGGAGCGCATCCGGCAACGACCCGGCGCGGAAGAAAACCCAGGCCAGGGCCACGAGATGAAAGGTGAGCACCCGCTGCCCGGCCGCACCGATCCAAGCCAGCCACGGCGGCGGACGGAGGTTCCAGCGCAGCTTTGCCAGCAGGCTGCTGATGAGGAAAAAGACGGCGTGGAGCAGACCCCAGATCGCGAATTTCCAATCCGCGCCATGCCACAGGCCGCTGATCAGAAACACCACGAGAATATTGCAGGCCCAGCGGCCGCCGGTGCCGCGGTTGCCACCCAGCGGGATGTAGAGGTAATCGCGGAACCAGGTGGAAAGCGAAATGTGCCAGCGACTCCAGAATTCCGGGATCGTCCGCGCGAAATATGGCTGACGGAAATTCTCCATCAATTCGATGCCGAGGATCCGCGCGCACCCGCGCGCAATGTCGGTGTAGGCGGAAAAGTCGCAGAAGATCTGGAAGGTAAATGCGTAGGTCGCCGCGAGCAGTTGCAGGCCGGTGTGGTCGCCCGGTGCGCCGTAGGCGTCCTTGACGATCACCGCGAGCCGGTCGGCGATGACGAGCTTTTTGAAAAAGCCCCAGAGCATGAGCCGCAGTCCGCTGACGAAGCGCCCGTAGTCAAAGCGGTGCTCGCGCTTCAGTTGCGGCACCACATTTCCCGGCCGCTCGATCGGCCCCGCCACGAGCTGGGGAAAGAAGGCCTTATACGCGGCGAAGACATCGAACCGGCGTTCCGCGGGAAAGCGGCCGCGATAGACGTCGAAGCAATAGCTCAGCGCCTGAAATGTGAAGAACGAGATCCCCACGGGCAGCGCGAGATGCAGCAGCGGCAGGTGGGTGTGCAGCGCCGCATTGAGGCTCGCGATGAAGAAATCGGCGTATTTGAAAAAAAAGAGCAGCCCCAGATTGACCGCCATGCAAAGGCCGAGAGTGGTGCGGCGCGCCGCCCGCGCGGGCCAGCGCTCCATGGCGAGACCGCCGAGATAGCTCACTGCGGTCGAGGTAAAAAGCAGCCAGCCATACCCGGCATGGCCGGACATGTAGAAGTAGTAACTCGCCACCGCCAGCAAGAGTGGCCGGAACCGCTGCGGGAGGAGAAAATACGCCGGCACGACGATCACCATGAACCCGGCGAAGGCGAACGAATTGAAAAGCATTCAAATCAGGCTGGGCGATCGAAACGGCAAAACAATCATATTCCCGGAGGCCCGCTGAAACTATTTTGTCCATCCTGTTCATTTTTATTTGAACATAATGCGCGGAGCGGGTAGAAAGTCCGCCGATGCCGGCCAAAATCTCCACACTCGCGACGCGCAAGGCGGCGGCCCGCCGGCCGTCCGGCGGCCTGTCGCCGCTGGAGGTCGAGGCCATTGATCTGTTCATCAGCCTGGTGCGCCTGCTCGGCATGCCCAAGTCGGTCGGCGAAATCTACGGGCTGCTCTTTGCCTCGCCCGAGCCACTGGCGCTGGATGCGCTGATGCGGCGTCTCCACATGAGCAAAGGCGCGGCAAGCCAGGGGTTGAAGGTGCTGCGTTCCTTTGGCGCGGTGCGCGCCGTGTATGTCGCCGGTGACCGGCGGGATCACTACGTCGCGGATTTCGAGCTGAGCAAATTCGCGAGCACTTTCATCAAGGAGGAACTCCAGCCGCATCTCGACAGCGGTGCGGCCCGCCTCGAACGCATGGCGCACCACCTCGCGAAGCTGCCCAAGGCGGAGCGCGAAGCCGCGCGCGCGCGGATGGCCAAGCTCCAGCACTGGAAAGAAAAAGGGCAGGCGATGTTGCCGTGGCTTTTGAAGTTCCTCGTCGCATAAGATGGTTTCGATGCTTTCACCCACCGACGAAAAGATGCCCGAGGACGTGCCGCGCTGGTACTGCCTGCGCACGCAGCCGAAGCACGAGCACATCGCCGCCGCGCAGTTGCGCCGCGCGCTGGGAATCGAGGTTTTCTGCCCGCGGGTGCGCATCCAGAAAAACACGCGGACGGGGCTGAAGTGGTTCGTGGAGGCGCTTTTTCCGAACTATCTTTTCGCCCGTTTTCCGCTGCGCGAAAACCATGCACGCGTGCGCTACAGCCCCGGCGTCAGCGGCATCGTGCAGTTTGGCGAGCGCTTCGCCACGGTGGCCGACGAGGCGATCACGGAACTCACCGGCTTCATCGGCGCGGACGAGGTGCGGACGGTCGAACTCCAGCTCGCCGAGGGCGACGAAGTGGAGATCGTCAGCGGCCCGCTGCAAGGCCAGCAGGGCTTGGTCACACAGCTTCACTCGGCCCGCGAGCGCGTGCGCATCCTCCTCGAATTCCTCGGCCAGACCCGCGAGGTCGAAGTCAGCCTCATTTCCGTTTTCCGTCAGGCCCGCGTGCCCGCGACCTGACGCCACCGGCCGGCCGCTGCCGAAAAAGCGGCCCCGCAAGTCCATGACCAATCCGCCTCCGATCAGGCGCTCCGCAGGTCTGGCCGGCTCCGCCGCGCCAATGACCAAGGGCGGCAGCTTGCCCGGATTTTTTCCGCCATGCAGCACTCCATGAAACGCGACGACGACGCTTTGGCCGCACGCATTCGCGCGGTGAAACTGCTCATCTTCGACTTCGACGGCGTCTTCACCGACAACATGGTCTATGTCTTTGAGGACGGGCGCGAAGCCGTGCGCTGCTCGCGGCAGGACGGCATCGGCCTCGCCAAGCTGCGCCGCCGCGGCCTCGCCATGTGCATCGTCTCGACCGAGGAAAATCCCGTGGTCGCGGCCCGCGCGAAAAAGCTGCAACTGCGCTGCATCCAAGGCTGCGCGGACAAGGGTGCCACGCTCGACCTCCTGCTCGCCGAAACCGGCTGCACCGAGGCACAGCTCGCCTTCGTGGGCAACGACACAAACGACCTGCCGTGCCTGACCCGCGCCGGCCTGCCAATCATCGTCCAGGATGCCCACCCCGACGTGCTCGCGCACGGGCTTTACCGCACGACGGCCCGCGGCGGCCACGGCGCGGTGCGCGAAGTCTGCGATCTTTTTGACGAGGTGCTCGGATGAGCGACACACCCCACGCATCCGCACCCGCGGAGGAGCCGATCCAATGGACGGAAATCATCACGCCGCAGCAGGGCTGGTTCGATGTCCGCCTCGGCGAAATCTGGCAGTATCGCGATCTGATCTGGCAGTTTTTCCGGCGCGATTTTGTTTCGAGTTACCGGCAGACGGTGCTCGGGCCGCTGTGGTTCGTGCTGCCTCCGCTCTTCACCACGCTCGTCATGGCCGTGGTTTTCGGGGGTGTGGCGAAGGTCTCGACCGATGGCGTCCCGCATATCCTTTTTTTCCTCCTCGGCGTGACGGCGTGGAACTACTTCGCCTCGTGCCTGACCCGCACGGCGACCACCTTCACCGGCAATGCCGGCCTTTTCGGCAAGGTCTATTTTCCGCGTCTGACGGTGCCCGTCTCCGTGGTGCTGAACAACCTCGCCACCTTCGGAATCCAGTTCGCGATCTTCCTCGTGATCTTCCTTTACCAATGGCACGCAGGCGCGCCGGTGGCACCAAACTGGCGGATGGTGCTGCTGCCCATCCTCCTCGTGCAAATGGGCGCGCTGGGCCTGGGACTCGGCTGCATGGTCTCGGCGCTGACCACGCGCTACCGCGATTTCGGTATGCTCGTGAGCTTCGGCGTGCAGCTCTGGATGTATGTGAGCTGCGTGGTCTTTCCGCTCTCCTCGGTCTCGCCGGGACTGCGCTGGCTTTTCATCCTCAATCCGATGGTGCCGATCATCGAATCGTTCCGCTTCGCCTTTCTCGGCAAAGGGGTGATCGAGATCTGGCAGCTCGCGCTGAGCTTCGGCATGAGCGGCGTGTTTCTATTTCTCGGGCTGCTCATGTTTCATCACGTCGAGCGCACTTTCACGGACACCGTTTAATCATGGGCGTCGTCATTCGAGTTGAAAATGTGAGCAAGCAATACCGGCTGGGGACGATCAGCCGGCGGATGCTTTACCAGGATGTGCAGTCCGGTTTCGCGCGGATGCTGGGCCGGCCGGACCCGCATGAAAAAATCACGGAAGGCGGTGCAGCACGTCCGGCGATCGGCGGAATCTCCGACTATCTGTGGGCGCTGCGGGAGGTGTCGTTCGATGTCAACGAGGGCGACGTCGTCGGGATCATCGGCCGCAATGGCTCCGGCAAATCCACGCTGCTGAAAATCCTCTCCCGGATCACCGCGCCCACGGAAGGGCGGGTCTTTTTGAAAGGGCGCGTCGCCTGCCTCCTCGAAGTCGGCACCGGCTTTCATCCCGAGCTGACCGGCCGCGACAACATCTACCTTAACGGCTCGATCCTCGGCATGACGCGCGCCGAGATCACCCGGAAGTTCGACGAAATCGTGGATTTCTCCGGCGTGGAAAAGTTCATCGACACGCCGGTAAAACGCTATTCGAGCGGCATGACCGTGCGCCTCGCGTTTGCGGTCGCGGCGAATCTCGAGCCGGAGATTCTCGTCATCGACGAGGTGCTCGCCGTGGGCGACGCGGCGTTTCAAAAAAAATGCCTGGGCAAAATGAGCGCCGTGGCCCGCGAAGGTCGGACCATCCTTTTCGTCAGCCATCAGTCCGCGGCGGTGGAGAATCTCTGCAGCCGCGGGATCATGCTGGAGGGCGGAGGACTGCGCTTCGACGGCACCCAGACCGAGGCGCTCCGGTTTTATGCGAACAGCACCGGCAATTACGACGGCCTGCTGCGTGATCGCACCGACCGCAAAGGCACGGGAGACATTCGCATTACCGCCATCGAGTTCCGCGACACTCGGGGGAATCGCATCAATACCATGGCCTCCGGACAGGATGTTGATGTGCTCCTTTATTTTGAAAACATCACCTCACGCCCCTGGCCCAACCTCCTGGTGTCCATCACCGTGAAAAATCAACTCGACGTTCCGGTGTTCATCCACGGCAATCTTTACACGGGAGACACCTTTGGTGAGTCGATTCCATCCAGCGGAGCATTCGTCTGCCGCCTGCACAAACTGCCCTTGCCAACAAGCGCCTACCGTTTGGACTTCCTCATCAGATCACAGGCGCGCGGGGCGGAGGTGCTCGATTGGATGGACTCAGCGATTGAAATGCCGGTCGAGGGCGGTGACTTTTTCGGAAGCGGGCAGGTTCCTCCGATGATCGACGGAATTTGCCTTGCCGATGGCAGTTGGCGTCTCACCGCCGAAACGACTCCCGATGCTGCCGAGCCGCAGTTGGTTCCCGGATGAGCCGTCTGGAATGAGTGCGTCTTACATCCCGATCGTCGCAATCTTCGTTCAACACTCAAAATGAAAGCACAGCCCACAACTCAAACCGAAAGTCCCCGGATGACGGCCAATGTCATTCTCCGTTCGTTGCAAACAATCCACCGCAGAATGGGTTATCCGCTTGGGAAACTTCATTACAAAATTCAGGGAATAAGACAGCAGCTAAAGGAATCGGGAAGCCCCACGCGATACGTCCGCGGCATAGTGTACAGGATCATCAATTTTCGCGAGGGAGTTACCCGGCGCATCCGCGCCGGGACTTTGACGAAAAACCTGACCCCGGCCATCGTTGGCCATGTGAAGGAACTCGGGGAAGAGGGGTTCTCCTACTTTACGGAACAAATCGACCCAAAGCTAATGCAGGAACTCAACACCTATTACGACGAGGTGATCAGCAAGAGATCCGCAACCGCAACCTCTTACGAATCTCACCCGTTTTTCTTCCCGCTCATCAGGCAGGAAGATCTGACCACGGACAACATCCTCGTGCGCTTCGCCTTGCAGGACAGCATTACGCAGGCGCTGACCGCGCACTTCGGGAGTGTCCCCTATTTGAGCGGCATCTATGTTACGGAATCCCGGAGCGTCGAGACCGTGGGACTGCTTGGATCCCAGCAATGGCATCTCGACTATTCGTGGTGGAATAGCGATCAGGTCTTTTTGTGGGTCTATCTGACGGATGTCAACAGCCTGGCCCAGGGACCGTTTACTTTCATCCCCATCCCCGGATCGCGAAAGGTGAAGAATGATTTTTTTCCCAGAAGGATTCAGGACGAAGAGATAGAAGCCGCCGGATTGACCAGTCAGATCAAAAATGCGTTCGGACCACGCTCGACCGCGTTTTTCATCAATTCATACAAGTGTTACCATATGGGCAGTCGCCTCGCCAAAGGCGAGAAGCGTGTGGCCTATATGATTTCATATACCAAACCCGCGAAGGAACAGAACCTCATCAAGGTCACCACACCCGTGCCGGAACACAAAAAATTACTTGTCAGCCGTTGAGACACCCGGAGCCGGCAGCTTTGCGGGCAGAGTCATCCGCGGGTCATGCCAAGTCCCAGCCCACCACTCAGACAAACTATGGAAGAGAAATTCTTTAAGCCGTTCGATCCCCGCCGGATCAAACACTCACAGATCGACGACGTTTCCAGCGCCATCGGACAATATGTGGCGATGTCTGCGGAACTGCTCAGCATGCCGCAGGTGCATGTGCATGAATGCCGGCTGTGCGGCGGCAAAGAACGGGCGCAGGAGGTCACGGTCAGCGGGTTTCTCTGGGCGCTTTGTGCGACCTGCCATCACTACTACAAGGTGCATATGCCGCCGCACGAGGACATGCTGGCCTGGCTGAAGAAGGGCGCGCCCGTCGAAGTCTATCTGCATGAGGAAGACTTCCAATACCGGCTGGATAACATCTCCCAGCCTAAGATCGATTTCGTGAGCAGCTATCACCACGGCCCGCCGGGGCGCTGGCTCGATGTCGCCACGGGGCTGGCCGACATCCCGCACCGGCTGCAGCAGTGCGGCTGGGAGGCGGAGGCCACGGAGATCAATTCCGCGCTCGCGGCTTTCGCGACAAAGAACTGGGGGCTGACGCCGCAGCAGAAACAGTTGCACGAGTATTACCGGGACTTTGCGGCCAGCGGTCATCCGGCTTTCGACGTGGTCAGTTGCTTCGGTTACTTCGACTTGCAGCCGAAACCGCTGGAACATTTCCAGATGGCGAATGCGATGCTCAAGATGGGCGGTCTGCTCGCGATCAATCAGCCCAACCACGACTCGCTCGCCGGGGCGCTCGCCCGCCACAAGCCCGGCCGCTCCCTGCGGGCCTTCATTCCCGGCGATTACTCCTACTTCTCCCGCAAGTCGCTGGGCTATGCGCTGGATCACAGCGGCTTCGAGATCGCCGGCATCTGGTGGCACGGCCTCGATGTGCATGACCTTATCGTCCAGGTCATCGACGGCGATCCCGCCTTCAAGGATTCCGACGCCTGCGCGCTGCTTTACGAGAACTACAACGCGCTCCAAAAAGCCTTGGATGAGGCCCGCAAGTCCGACCTCCTTCTCGTCGTGGCGCGCAAGGTCGCCGAGGTGAAACCCGATCTCGCGGGTTAATCGCGCGCGCCGCTTCAAAGCCTCTCACTCCGACATGGCCGACACCCTGGTTCAACGGCTGCTCACCCGCTTTCGCGGCCCCGCGATGGACGGGGCGACGCGCGATCTCATCCGCTTTAACCGGCGGAAGTGGAAGCCGCAGTCCAAGACGGACAATGTCGTCCTGATGGGGCTGTTTAGCTGGCGTCCGACCATGTGCGCCTTCAGCCACGCGGCGAATCATTTCGCCGAACGAACCGGGGCGCGGATCGAGGCGTACTTCTTTGGGCGCGGGATGGATCCGGTGGTGCTGGAAATCTACCGGTCGTTCGGAGCGCGGCTGACCCTTGGGTGGTTTTCGACGACCCGCCACGAGGCTCAGGCGCGGCAGCTCGCCGATGAAGCTCTCGCCGCCGTGCGGAATCTTGACGACATTTTCCGCATCCGCTTCCAGGACATCGTCCTCGGGGATCTGATCTACGACAGCTACATCCGCTATTTCTACGAGGCGACCGTCCGGCTCGACGACCCGCGGCTCCGCGAGATCGTGGAGAAAACATTTCTGATCGCGCTCGCCTGCGAGGAATACTTTGCCCGGCACCGCGTAACGGCGCTCTTTCCCTACGATGCCCCCTACATCGAGTCCGGCGTGGTGCATCGCTTTGCCATTCGCCACGGCGTGCCGATTTACGCGCTGGAATATCATCCCTTTGCGCTTCACGACATGGACACGGCGATGCTCGCGGGCGATCCGGCGGATCACCGCCACTGGCCCTCGAAGCTCCCGCTGCACCGGTTTGCGCCGGAGATTTTCGCCGGGCTCGAACCGGAGCGGCAGGCGCGCGGGCAGGAGGCGGCGAGGGAGGCACTGGCCCGGCATTTCCAGGGGATCATCGCCGACAAAGTGCTCGCGCAGTACGGCGCGCCGGCGACCTACCAGGGCAGCGCCTTCAGCGAACCCGGCAGTGAGGCCGTCTTCGCGAAAACCGGCCGGCCGCGCATGCTGGTCATGCTCCACGATTTTTGCGACGCGCCGAATGTCTATCGCTGGGCGCTCTTCCGCGATTTCGACGAGTGGCTGGAATTCCTGCTCACCCGCGCGGCGCTGACGGACTTTGACTGGTACGTAAAACCGCACCCGAACCGGCACTACGACCGGCGGATGAACGAAGCGAACGACCGCATCACTGCGGAATTGCAGCGGCGTTATCCGCACGTTCATTTTTTAAGCCCGCAGGTCTCCAACCGCCAGATCCTCGCCGAAGGCATCGACGCCATGTTCACCGTCTTCGGCACCTCGGCGCATGAATTTGCCTACCACGGCGTGCCCGTCGTCACCGCCGGCGACAATCCGCAGATCGACTACACCTTCAATTTTCACGCGCGCACCCGCGCGGAATACGACCGCCTCATCCGCACCGCCGACCGCCTCGAGATCGACATCGACCGCGCCGACATCGAGAAGTTTTATTACCTCTATCACTTCCATCCGTACGAGCAGTTGCCCAGCAGCGTGTCCATCGTGCCCGAGGCCTGGCTGAAGCTGCCCAACCTCTCGCAACTCGAATCCTCCACCGAAATCTTCCGCCATTTCATCGAAAGCGATTCGCCCGAGCGCGATCGCAAAATCGCGGATTACATCGACGCCTTTCTCGCGGCCCAGACGGCTCCATCCATCATCGCGGCTTGATCCCACTCACCCTCAACCCATGTCCCAACAAACTATGAATTGGTCGCAAAAAACTATCCTCGTCACCGGTGGCACCGGTTCCTTTGGCCGAAAATTTGTCGAAGTAATGCTTCGGGATTACCGGCCGAAAAAACTCATCGTCTTCAGCCGCGACGAACTCAAGCAGCACGAGATGCGGCTGATTTTTCCCGACAATGCCAGCACGCCGCTGCGTTATTTCATCGGCGATGTGCGCGACCAGGCGCGTCTCGAAAGAGCCTTTCGGGGTGTCGATCTCGTGGTCCATGCCGCGGCGCTCAAGCAGGTTCCGGCCTGCGAGTACAATCCCATCGAGGCCATCAAAACGAACATCGTCGGCGCCACGAATATCATCGAGGCGGCGATCGACCAGAACGTCCAGCATGTGCTCGCACTTAGCACCGACAAGGCGGTGAACCCGGCGAATCTTTACGGCGCGACGAAGCTCTGCGCGGAGAAACTTTTCGTCCAGGGCAACGCCTACTCGACGAAGGCGGGACCACGGTTCAGTTGCGTGCGCTATGGCAATGTCGTCGGCAGCCGCGGCAGCGTCGTCCCGCTTTTTGCCGAGCAGCGGAAGACCGGGCGCATCACCATCACCGACCCGCGCATGACGCGCTTCTGGCTCACGCTCGATCAGGGCGTGCGCTTCGTCATCAATTGCATCGAGCGCATGCACGGCGGCGAAGTTTTCGTCCCGAAAATCCCGAGCATGAACATCATGGATCTCGCCCACGCGCTCGCGCCGGAATGCACCGTGGACAACATCGGCATCCGGCCCGGCGAGAAACTGCACGAGGTGCTGCTCTCCGAGGATGAGGCGCGCAGTACGGTGGAACTGGAGGACATGTTCGTGGTCCAGCCGCTGCACCCGTGGTGGGACGACGCGCAGTTGCCCGAGGGCAAAAAGCTGCCCGAGGGCTTCCGCTATGGCAGCGACAACAATGACGTGTGGTTGAAAGTGGACGATCTCCGCGCGCTGCTCGCGAAAGCGTAAAAAAATTCCGTGCTGGAAAAACTCGCCATCGAAGGTGGAACGCCGGTCCGGCAAAAGCTGCTGCCGTACGGGCGTCAGTCCATCGACGAAGCGGACATCGCCGCGGTGGTCGCGGTGCTGCGGTCGGACTGGCTGACCACGGGGCCGAATGTCGGCGGGTTCGAGCGTGCGTTTGCGGAGTTTGTCGGTGCGAAAGAAGCGGTCGCGGTGAACAGCGGCACCGCCGCTCTGCATGCTGCGTATCATGCGCTCGGCATCGGGCCGGGGGACGAGGTCATCGTGCCGGCGATGACTTTTGCCGCGACGGCCAACGCGGTGCTTTACCAAGGCGGCACGCCCGTCTTCGCCGATGTCGAGCGGGACACGCTGCTGCTCGATCCCGCCGACGTGGCCGCGCGCATCACCCCGCGCACCCGCGCCATCGCCGCCGTGGATTACGCCGGCCAGCCGTGCGACTACGACGCGCTGCGCGCCCTCGCGGACGCGCACGGACTCGCACTCGTCGCCGACGCCTGCCACGCGCCCGGTGCCAATTACCGCGGACGCGCCGTCGGCACGCTCGCCGATCTCAGCACGTTCAGTTTTCATCCCGTCAAGCACCTGACCACGGCCGAAGGCGGCATGATCACCACCGACGACGCGGAACTCGCGCGGCGAATGCGCTCCTTCCGCAATCACGGAATAACCACCGACCATCGCCAGCGCGAAGAGCGCGGCTCGTGGGCCTACGAGATGGTGGAACTCGGCTACAACTACCGCCTCAGCGACCTCCAGTGCGCGCTCGGCAGCAGCCAGTTGAAAAAACTTTCCGGCTGGGTCGCCCGGCGGCAGGCCATCGCCGCGCGCTACTCGGAAGCCTTTTCCTCCAGTGAGCTGCTTTCACCTTTGCGCGTGCAGCCCGGCGTTTCGCACGGCTACCACCTCTACGTGATCCGGCTGAATCTCGCGCGGCTCATCGCGGATCGCGCCGCGGTTTATTCCGCACTCCGCGCCGAGGGAATCGGCGTCAACGTCCACTACATCCCCGTGCATCTGCATCCGTTCTACCAGCAGCGCCCCGGCAACGCGCCGGGACTTTGCCCGGTCGCCGAAGCCGCCTATCACGAAATCCTCTCGCTGCCGATTTTCCCGGCCATGACCGACGACGACGCGGAGAGCGTCATCCGCGCCGTCGGCAAAGTGCTGGAAGCGTTTAGGAAAAACTGAAACCGCGGGTCATCCTGAGCGGAGTTCCGTCGCGGGCGAAGGTGGGACGGAACGCAGTCGAAGGATCCCGGCGGTGCGATCAAGTGCTCTACGTTAAAGAACCGCCGGGATCCTTCGACTGCGCTGCGCCCACCTTTCCGCCTCCGCTCCGCTCAGGATGACACGCTGTTTTGAGCTTCGGTAAATCCGCTTAGAAAAATGAAAACCGTCGCCATCATTCAGGCGCGCATTGGGAGCACGCGGCTCCCCGGCAAAGTGCTGCTCGACCTCGCCGGTGAGCCCATGCTCGCCCGCGTCGTCGCGCGTGTCCGCCGCGCGCGGCGCGTGGATGAAGTGCTCGTCGCCACGACCACCGAGACACCCGACGACGCGCTCGCCGTGCTCTGCGCCGCGCGCGGCTGGCTCTGCTTTCGCGGGAGCGAAACCGACGTGCTAGACCGCTACTATCGCGCCGCATCCGGTCGCGGTGCGGAAGTCGTCGTCCGCATCACTTCGGACTGCCCGCTGATCGATCCCGCGGTCATCGACGCGGCCATCGAAGGCCGCGAACTTCAGCAGGCGGACTACTGCGCCAATGTCGTCCGCCGCACCTATCCGCGCGGGCTCGATGTCGAAGTCTTCACCTTCGCCGCGCTCGAAACCGCCTGGCGCGAGGACGACAAACCCGAATGGCGCGAGCACGTCACGCAGTTCATCCTGCACCATCCCGAGCGCTTCAACGTGACGATCCTGTCGCATGACGAAGATCATTCCGACCGGCGCTGGACCGTGGACACGCCGGAAGACTTCGAACTGATGGGCAAAATTTACGGGCATTTCGGCCACGACGAATTTTCGTGGCCGGAAGTCCTCGCGCTCCTCGCGCAGCATCCGCAATGGAACGAGATCAACCGCCACATCGAGCAGAAAAAAGTGTGAGCGTGCGCCGCCTTGGAACGCTCCTCATCCGCGCAGACGCCGGGGAGAAAATTGGCAGCGGTCATGTCATGCGCTGCCTCGCGCTGGCGCAGGCCTGGCAGGATGCCGGCGGCGAAGTCCGCCACGCCGGCACCGCCCTCCCGCCCGCGCTGTCCGCGCGGCTCGCGGATGAGCGGATCGTCTCGACGGTTCTGGACGCCGTTCCGGGAAGTCCCGCCGATGCCGCTCGCACCGCCGCGCTGGCGCGGGAATGCGGGGCCGACTGGCTGGTCATCGACGGCTATCAGTTCGGTGCAGACTATCAGCGCGCGCTTGCCGCGTCCGGCGCACGCGTCCTCGTGAACGACGATTTCGGATCCATCGGCGAGTACGTCGCCGATGCGATCCTCGATCAAAATCTCGGCGCCCGCGAAAATGCCTACGCCCGGCGGGGAGCCACCACACAGCTTTTGCTCGGCCCGCGCTTTGCCCTGCTCCGCCGCGAGTTCACGCGCTGGCGCGACTGGTCGCGCGAGACTCCGGCGGAGGGACGGCGCATTTTGGTGACGCTCGGCGGTTCCGACCCGGACAACGCCACGCTCCAGGTGATCGAGGCGCTGCGGCAGGTGAAAGTGGACGGGCTCGAAGCAGTCATCGTCGCTGGCGGCGGCAATCCGCATCGCGAAAAACTGGCCGCCGCCGTGCGCGCTGCCGGCAGCGGCTTTCGCCTCGTGACCGACGTGAGCAATCTCGATGAACTCATGGCCTGGGCCGATCTCGCCGTCGCCGCGGGTGGCAGCACTTCCTGGGAACGGGCGCTGCTCGGGCTGCCGGGGCTCGTCGTGGTCCTCGCCGAAAATCAGCGCGGCATCGCGCAGGCGCTCGGCACGGCGGAGTGCGCCATCGACCTCGGCTGGGCGCGTGAACTCCGCGTCCCGCAGCTCGCGGCGGCCATCACCGCGGCGCTGCGCGATGGCGGCTGGCGCGCGCGCGCGGCGGAGCAAAGCCGCCGGCTGGTCGATGGCCGCGGAGCCGAACGCGTCGTGGAAACTTTGACCCAAACCGCCTGCGAAGTCCGATGCGCCTAGTTTTTTTTGGCAACAACTGGCTCGGCTGGAAAGCGCTCGAGTTCCTCCAGGCGCAGGGGGAAGACCTCGCGGCGCTGGTCGTGCATCCCGCCGGGCGGCGCAAATATGGCGATGAAATTCTCGCGACCGCGGCGCTCCCGCCCGAGCGGATCTTCGACGCCGCGCGCCTCCGCGAGCCGGCCACCATCGCGGCGCTCGCGGCGCTCCAGCCCGAGATCGGGATTTCCATTTCGCTCGGCTACATCCTGCGGCGTGAGCTGCTCGGAAAATTTCCCGATGGCTGTATCAATCTCCACACCTCTTTTCTCCCGTGGAATCGCGGCGCGAACCCAAACGTCTGGAGCATCGCCGAGCGCACTCCCGCCGGCGTGACGCTGCATTACATCGACGACGGCGTGGACACCGGCGACATCCTCGCGCAAGAGCGGTTCGCGGTGGAGCCGACCGATACCGGTGCGACGCTTTACGCGCGGCTGGAAGCGGCGGCGCTCGCACTTTTCATCAAAACGTGGCCGTCGATCCGCGCCCGCGCGCTCACGCCGCTCGCGCAGGACCGCGCGGCGGGCTCGGCGCATCGGGTGGCCGATCTGGCCGAGCTCGACGCCATCGACCTCGACCGCAGCTACGTCGCGCGCGACCTCATCGACCTCCTGCGCGCCCGCACTTTTCCGCCCTACTCCGGCGCATATTTTCTGCACGAGGGCCGGAAGATTTCCATGCAACTGACCTTGCACGACGAAGGAAACGCGGAGGACCGCGCGCGATGAAAATCGGGAAGCACATGATTGGCGCGGGCCACCCCGTTTTCGTGATCGCGGAACTGTCCGCGAATCATCATCAGAACTTCGACGAAGCGGTGCGCCTCCTGCGCGCGGCGAGCGCGGCCGGCGCGGATGCGGTGAAGGTGCAGACCTACACCGCCGACACCCTCACCATCGCGTGCGACAACGCGCACTTCCGCATCGGCGGCGGCACGCTGTGGGACGGGCGCACGCTGCACGATCTCTACGCCGAAGCCTACACGCCGTGGGACTGGCAGCCGCGGCTGAAGGCGGTCGCCGATGAACTCGGCATCGAGTTTTTCTCCACGCCGTTTGATTCCACGGCGGTGGCATTTTTGGAAAAAATGAACGTGCCCGCGCACAAGATCGCCTCGTTCGAGATCGTCGATCTCGGGCTCATCCGCGAAGTGGCGCGCACGGGCCGGCCCATCATCATGTCCACCGGCATGGCCACGCGCGCGGAGATCGCGGAAGCGTTCGATGCGGCCCGCGCGGCGGGTGCCGGCGACATCGCGCTGCTCAAATGCACGAGCGCCTACCCGTCGCCGCCGGAGACGATGAACCTGCGCACGATCGCGGATCTCGCGGAGACCTTCGGCGTGCCCGCGGGGCTTTCCGATCACACCATGGGCGTGGCTGTGCCCGTCGCGGCGGTCGCGCTCGGCGCGTGCATTGTGGAAAAACACTTCACGCTTTCGCGCAGCGTGGCGGGGCCGGACAGCGCGTTCTCGCTGGAGCCGCAGGAGTTCCGGCAAATGGTGGACGCCATCCGCATCGCCGAGAGCGCGCTCGGCGCGGTGCATTACGGCGTGACCGCCGGCGAGGAGACGAGCCGCATTTTCCGCCGCTCGCTTTTCGTGGTCGAGGATGTGCCGGCGGGCGCGCTTTTCACGACGGCCAACGTCCGCTCGATCCGCCCCGGCTACGGCCTGCACCCGCGGCATCTCGACGAAGTACTCGGCCAGCGCGCCGCGCAGGACATCAAACGCGGAACGCCGATGAGCTTCGACCTGCTCGCCAAATGATCGCGATCATCGACTACGGCATGGGCAATCTGCGCTCGGTCTTCAATGCCTTCCAGGCGCTCGGCATCGAGGCCGTCATCGCCGACGGCCCGGCGGGTTTGCGCGAGGCCGCGGGCGTGGTGTTGCCGGGCGTCGGCGCGTTTGGCGACGGCATGCGCAACCTGTGCGAGCGCGGCTTCATCGAGGAGCTGGAGAAGCAGGTCGTCGCCGGCGGCAAACCGTTTCTCGGCCTGTGCCTCGGGCTGCAACTGCTCGGCACGCGCGGTTTCGAGCACGGCGAAAATGCGGGGCTCGGCTGGATTCCCGGCGTCGTGAACCGGCTCGTCGTGCCCGACGCGCTGCGCGTGCCGCACATCGGCTGGAACGACACCCGTTTTGTGAAACCGGACGCGCTCTTCGACGGACTCGGCGCGGCGGCGGCGTTCTATTTCGTCCACAGTTTCGTCCTCGTGCCGGACGATCCGGCGGTGATCACCGGCGTGTGCGACTACGGCGTGGATTTCACCGCCAGCGTACGGCGCGACAACATCTGCGCGACCCAGTTTCACCCCGAGAAAAGCCACAAGGCCGGCCTCGCCGTGCTGCGCAACTGGGCCGCGGCCCTGCCCAAGTCATGCTGAAAAAACGGCTCATCCCGCTGCTGCTTTTGCAAAACGGACTGCTGGTGCGCAGCGAATCTTTTTCGATCCATCAGGTGCTCGGCAACCCGATCCATGAGGTCGAGCGTTTCAACCAATGGAGCGTGGATGAACTCATCTACATCGACATCAGCCAGGACGACGCCTGCGACCTGCGCCGCGACGACCACAAAATCCGCGGGCTGAACGATCCGCTGGCCATTCTCGATGCGGTGAGCCGGACGTGCTTCATGCCGCTGACGTGGGGCGGGCGCATCCGCAGCGTCGCGGAAATGCGCGAGCGCATCAGTCGCGGCGCGGACAAAATCACGCTCAACAGCGCGGCGGTGAAAACGCCGGATTTGATCACGCAAGGCGCGCAGGTTTTTGGCAGCCAGGCGATCGTCGTGAGCATCGACAGCCGGCGGCACGCCGACGGCACGCGCGAGGTTTTCATCGATGGCGGGCGCACGGCGACGGGCTGGAAACCGGACGACTGGGCGCGCGAGGCGCAGCGGCTCGGGGCGGGGGAAATTTTGCTCCAAAGCATCGAGCGCGACGGCACCGGCGAAGGCTACGATCTCGAATTGATCGCGGCAGTGGCGGCGGCGACGAGCATCCCGGTCATCGCGTGCAGCGGCGTCGGGCGCTACGAGCATTACGTCGATGGCATCCGCGCCGGAGCCTCGGCGGTGGCCGCGGCGAACATCTGGCATTTCAAGGAACTCTCCGACCGCGGCGGCAAGCGCGCGCTCGCCAAGGGCGGCATCGACATCCGACTTTAGAATTCCGGTTCGTAATCTTAATCGTAATCCTAATCTTAATCGGCAAGCGGAGCGCGCAGACACAGAAGTTGAAAACCCCGTCCGTTCCGCCCTCCGGGCGGGATTACGATTAAGATTACGATTAGGATTAAGACTTCGGCCCACCCATTTAACCAACCCCAAATACCCACATCATGGCCGTCAAATACTGCTCCCGCTGCGTCTATCCCGCAGTCGCTGCGACTCCCCTCACCTTCGATGAAAACGGCGTCTGCTCCGGCTGCCGCGTGGCCGGCCAGAAAGACAACATCGACTGGGAGGCGCGCAAGAAAATGCTCCTCGAACTCGCCGGCGAATACCGCTCCAAGACGAACTACGACATCATCATTCCCGTCAGCGGCGGCAAGGACAGCTACTGGCAGACCCATGTGGCCATTCACGAACTCGGGCTCAAGCCGCTCCTCGTCACCTACCACGGCAATAACTTCCTGCCCGAGGGCGAGGAAAATCTCCTGCGCATGCGGCACGTCTTCGACTGTGATCACATCATCGTCAGTCCGGGCATCGACACGCTCATCAAAATGAACCGCCTCGGTTTCAAAGTGCAGGGCGACATGAACTGGCACAACCACTGCGGCATTTTCACCGCACCGATCCAGGTCGCCGTGCGCTACAAAGTACCGCTGATGATGTGGGGCGAGCACGGCTTCATGGATCTCGGCGGCATGTATTCCTACAATGACTTCGTCGAGTTCACCGCGAAGTACCGGCTCGAACATTCGCTGCGCGGCTACGACTGGCCCGACTTTACCGACGAGGGACTGGAGAAACTCGGGCACCCCGAGTGGAAGGAAGGGCTGTCCGCGAAAGACCTGCTCTGGGCGCAGTATCCGTCCGACGAGGAGCTGGACGACGCCGGCATCCGGGGCATTTACCTCAGCAACTTCTGGCCGTGGGACGCCAATGAGCATGTGAAGCTGGTCATGGAAAAATACGACTGGAAGCCCGCGCGCCAGCCTTTCGAGCGCACCTACCGCACGATGTCCAACCTCGACGACATGCACGAAAACGGGATTCACGATTACCTCAAATTCATCAAGCTCGGCTACGGGCGCGGCACCGACCACTCGTGCAAAGACATCCGCGCCGGCCGGATGACGCGCGACCAGGGGATCGGGATGGTTAAAAAATACGACGCCGTGAAATCGCGCCGCGACCTTGATCGCTGGCTGAAATATGTGGACATTAGCGAGTCGGAATTCGACGCCACTTGCGACACCTTCCGCGACCCGCGCGTGTGGCGGGTCGAGAATGGCCAGTGGGTGAAGGACAACATCTGGGGCGAGCCCGCGGCCTACGGCCCGGTGCATGCGCTGCCCGCATCCATGAAATCGGGGGCCGTCGCGTGAGCACGTCCGCCACCACTTTGCGCGAGACGGAAATCCGGCCCGATCACCTGATGGGCGAGCAGGCCGCGCGCTTCGATGCGGACATCGCGCGCATCCTCGCGCGGCGGAGTGAATTCGTCCGCGTGCCCTGCCCGGCGTGCGGCTCGGAGCAGTCGCGGCCCGCGTTTCAAAAGCACGCGCTCGACTACGTGTTCTGCACCGGCTGCGAGACGATGTTCATCAACCCGCGCCCCACGCCCGCGGTGCTGGAGATGTATTACTCGTCTTCGGAAAACTACGCCTACTGGAACAAGCACATCTTCCCCGCGTCGGAGGCCGTGCGCCGCGAGAAAATCTTTCGCCCGCGAGCGCAGCGGGTCGCGGAAATCTGCCAGCGTTACAACGTGCCGACACGCACGCTGCTGGAAGTCGGCGCGGGGTTCGGGACGTTTTGCGAGGAACTGCGGGCGCTGAAAATTTTCGACCGCCTGCTCGCCGTCGAGCCGACGCCGAGCCTCGCGGAAACCTGCCGCCAGCGCGGCCTCGAGGTCATCGAGAAACCCATCGAGCACGCCGATCTCAGCGGCCTGAACGCGGATGTCGTCGCGAGCTTCGAGGTCATGGAACATCTGTTTTCGCCCGCCGATTATGTCCGCCAATGCGCGCGGCTGCTCGCGCCCGGCGGCCTCTTCATCGCCACCTGTCCGAACATCCGCGGCTTCGACATGGTCACACTCGGCTCCGTGTCCACCGCCGTCGATCCCGAGCACCTGAACTACTTCCACCCCGCCTCGCTTTCGCAGCTCGTCGAGTCGTGCGGCCTGACCGTTCTCGAGGTGCAGACGCCCGGAAAACTCGACGCCGAACTCGTGCGCAAAAAGGTGCTCGCTGGCGAGTTCGACCTCACGAGCCAGCCCTTCCTCAAACAAATCCTCCTCGATGAATGGGACCGCGCAGGCACCGCCTTTCAGGAATTCCTCGCGGCGAACCGGCTCAGCTCGCACATGTGGCTGGTCGCGCAAAAAGCCGGCTAGCCGCATGCACGTGCAACGCGCAGCGCTGACGGGAGTCCGCGAATTGGTCTTCGAAAATTTGGAAGTCGATGATGAAAACTTGGGCGACACCGCACTCTCGGCCCGCACTTTGTGCAGCGCGGTTTCTGTCGGCACCGAGGTCGCCGCGTACACCGGCCAGCCGCCGCTGCGGCCGGGGCCGGTCTATCCGCGGCGCGTCGGCTATTGCAATGTGGCGGCCGTCGGGCGTATCGGACGCGGCGTGGCGGGGATCGCGCCGGGCCGGCGAATCCTCACGCACCAGTCACACCAAAGCGGATTCGTCTGCGATCAGTCGGAAGTCCTCGCCGTGCTCGACGACGCCCTCAATCCCGACATCGCCGCCCTCGCGTACCTCGCGCAGCTCGGCTTGGCCGCGTTGCAAAAAGCCCGCTTCCAAACGGGTGAGACCGTCGCCGTCCTCGGGCTTGGCACCATCGGTCTCGCGACCAGCGGCGTGGTCCGTGCGCTCGGCGGACACGCGCTGGCGCTGGGCAATGACAGCTCGCGTCTGGCCAAATCCGCGCAACTCGGCGCGGCGTGCGGCTTCGATTCAGCCGACCGCGCACTGCCGGAAAAAATCGCCGCCGCGACCGGCGGACGCGGGCCCGATCTCATCGTGACCACCGCCAACTCCTGGGCCGCATGGCAAACCGTCCTCGCGATTTCCCGGTTTCAAACCCGGATCGCCGTCCTCGGATTTCCCGGACGCTCCGAGGGCGCACCCGCTTTCAACCCGCTCGACAGCGCGCATTTTTATGACAAGCAGCTCACCATTTTCGCCGCCGGTCTGACCGAGGACTCCTCCTCCGCGCCGGTCTCTCCGCTGCTCCGCGGCAACATCCGGTCCATCCTCGCCATGCTCGCCGATCACCGCCTCGATCTCGCGCCGCTCATCACCCACCGCGTGCCGTGGAACGAGCTGCCAGCCATCTACGAACGCGCCGCCAGCCATGACAAATCGCTCATCGGCGCGGTGCTGAACTGGGCCAGTTAGACGTGTCTGAAAATCCTGTAAAATTCGGCCTCATCGGCTGCGGCCACATGGGCGCGACGGCGGATGAAAAAGCCGCCCACTGGGCCATCGCGCGCCTCTGGCTGCCGCTCGCGCACGCCTCCGCCATCGCCGCCGCAGAGGGCGCGGAACTCACCGCCGTGTGCGACGTGAAGGAAGCCACCGCGCGCCAGACGATGGAGCGCTACGGGGCGCGCGCCTTTTACACCGACTACCGCGAGATGCTCGCGCGCGAACCGCTCGACGCCGTCGCCATCGCCACGCGAACGCCGGAGCGCAAAGCCGTCATCGAGGAATGTGTGCGCCGCGGAGTGCGCGCGCTGTTTTGCGAAAAGCCGCTCTGCCGCACGCTCGAAGACGCCGACGAACTCGTGGCGCTGCTGCGCGAAAACCGCGTCGCCTTTGTCTATGGCACGCGCCGCCGTTTCATGCCGGTCTATGGCCGCGTGCAGCGCGAGATCGCCGCGGGTCGCATCGGCGCGGTGCAGAGCATCGTCGTCCGCTTCGGGCGCAGCCCATTGCTTTGGACGCATCCGCACACCGTCGATATCGCCAGTTTTTTCGCGGGCGACGCCGCGCCGGAATCCGTGCAGGCGGACCTGGAACTCGATCCCGCCGCGGTCAGCGCCCGCGAGGTGGACGCCGATCCGCTGGTGCGCTCGGCGACGATCCGCTTCACCAACGGGATCGTGGCGCATCTCATCGCCAGCGAATCCTTCGATGTCGAGATTGCGGGCACGAAAGGCATGGTCACGATCGAGAGCGACGGGGCCGCCGTCGTCTGGCGCACGCGCCTCGCCGACGGCGGGCCCGCCTTCGATCCCGGCCATCTTTTGCAGCACGAACGCGTGGAAAACACCGACACGGATTCCGGCACCGTCGAAAGCATCCGCGCGCTGCTCGCCGCGGTGCGCGGGCAGGGCGCGTCGCTTTATCCGCCGGAGCTGACGGTGCGAAATCTGGAGATTCTTTTCGCCATGGTGGAAAGCCACCTCGGCGATGGCCGGCGCGTGCGGTGGCCCATCGCGCGGCGCGGGCTGAAAATCACCGGCCGCTTTGGCAGCCTCTACCCCTAGCGCCCGAATGACGCTCAGCTCCCTTGCCCGAAAAATTCTAAGCCCGCGGCCGCGGCAGCCCGCCGGCGAAATGGCGCGCGTCTTTCTGCGCCGGCTGGCCGAGTGGCGGCAGATCACGCCGGAGCCACGCGGTGGTGGCCGGGCCGGGGTGCTGGTCACGCCGTGGCTGCGCAGCGCGGTGCCATTCTACAATCTAGAAATCGCGCTCGAACTCGCGCGACGCGGCGTGGAGGTGACGGTCTTTTGGGATGCCTCCGATGTTTTCGGCAATGCCTCCGGGCGCTCGGAAGTGGAAGACATCGGGCAACTGCTCGAACACCTCCCGCCGCATCTCACCGTGATCCGCGTGGATGATGACACTCCCTGTTCGGAGGCGGTTGAATCCGGACTGGCGGAATCCATCGTGCGCGAAAACGCCATTTGGAAAATGCGGGGCGAAGAGCGCGCGGATGATTTCATTGCAAGTAAGCCGGAGATTCGCGCGGCATCCGAGGCGCACCTCGGACGCGTTCAGCGTTTGCTGCGCACCAACGCGGTTGACTGGCTGCTCGTGCCCGGCGGAATCTACGGACTAAGTGCCGCCTATCTGGCCATCGCCCGCAAGCTGGGGATGGGTGTCTCCACCTACGATTCGGACCCAGGCATGCTCATGACCGCCCATAACGGTGCCGCCGCCCATCATGCCGACATGGCCCGCGTGTTTGCCCAGTTGCAGACCGAGTTCGTGGATCGTCCGTGGGAGTTGGAAGGTCTCGTGGAAGGCTCGCGGGCGGAACTGGCCAAGCGCCAGGCGGGAGTATCGACCCTTTTTCAATTCCAAAAGGTCGCCGCGATTAATGTCGCGACGAGTGACTGCAACATTCTCGTGCCGCTCAATCTGCGCTGGGACTCGGCGTCTCTCTCGCGGCAGCGGCTATTTCCGAGCGTCTCCGAATGGCTGTCGCAACTGATCCAGTGGGTGGAGCGGACTCCGGCCGCGCGGCTCTGTCTGCGTCAGCATCCCTGCGAGCGCTTCGATGAAATCCGCGGGTCGGATGACGTGCGGCCTTTGATCGAAGCGGCGGGGGATTCCGCGCGCCGGCGGATTACCTTTGTCGGCGCCGATGACCCGTGTAACACCTATGATCTTATGCGGACGGCGAGGGTCGTCCTGCCCTTTACATCCACCCTTGGCGTGGAGGCTATCATGCTCGGGATTTCGGTGGTGACTTCGACTAACTGCTATTATGCGGACCTTGGCTTTGTCTGGAATGCCCGGACGGTCGGCGAGTATTTCGATCTTATCGGACAAGCCATCGAAGGCCGGCTCACCGTGGACGACAAGGCGCAGCGTGGGGCCGCACTCACCTATGGGCTCACGCAAAACTGGGCTCAAATAAAAACGATGTTCACCCCTGCGCCACCCGACTTTCCCAAATGGACGGCGCTCCACCCGCGGGAACTCTGGAGCCTCGAAGAAACCGCCGACATGATGAAGGCGCTGATCACGCGAGTGCCTCTCAGTTACCTTCGTTATCGCCGCTCCTCGCCGGTGACGGGCGCCCAGCCATGATCCGCCGTCTCATTGACTATGGGTGTCAGGCGTGGAGCAGGCATCGGAGGCGGAGGATGTCCGCGTTTTATCGGAAGCTGTACGTCGGATCAGGCTCCTCCATTGATGCCTCGGTCCAGGTCTATGGGTGGCAGAATGTAAGGATCGGCCGGGCGACGATTCTCTGCGAGGAAACGCTCATCAATGCCATGAACCGTGAGACTGAGGAAGTTACCCTTTCGATCGGAGATCACTGTTTCATCGGACGGCGCAACTATTTCAACACGGGCCATGACATCCGAGTGGGTGACTATTGCCTGACTGCGAATGACTGCCAGTTCCTTGGGTCCGATCACAATATCCAGTCGCCGTTGGTCCCTTACTTGGTGAGCGGGGCGGTTGTGGACAAGTCCATCGTGCTCGGGCCGAACTGCTGGCTCGGGCAGGGGGTGACGGTGCTCAAAGGCATCAGCATCGGTTACGGCTCCGTGATCGGCGCGAGGACTGTGGTCACGTCGAGCGTTCCTCCGCTCAGCATCGTGGTCGGTCATCCGGGGCGCATCATCAAACGCTTCAGCCTGCCGCGTCAGGTGTGGGTTCCGGTCGAGGAGTTCACTGCCGGGGACGAAGCGGCCTTGCCGTCGGAGGAGGAATACCTCGCACAACTCCGGCGCACGCATCCCTCGGTGAGAGGCCCATTGATCGGGAGCAGTAAGGAGTTTGGCGACTACTAAACGGGCATGCTGAATAAGAACTGGTTCAGAAACAAATTCTGGCGGCAAGTCCTCGAACTGGCCACGCCCGAGGGTGCCTCATCCTATCGCGATTTCACCTTTAAGAACTGGTGCCTGCGCCGGCTCGGTGCGCGCGTGGGTGAGAACGTCGCCGTGGGTCGCAGGTTTGATTGCCTGCTTCATTTGCTGTCAGCACTCCACATCGATAACCATGTCAATATCTCGAACGACGTGGCGATCTACGCCTTTGGAAAGGTATCCATTGGTTCCTTTACCGCGATTGCCTCGCATTGCGTCTTTACCAATGGCACGCACGACATCTCCACCCATCAGCCCAAGGCGGGCCGACTCGTCATTGGGCGCGGGGTTTTCATTGGTCTCGGAGCGCGGATCATCGGGCCGGTGACGATCGGCGACAATGCCTTGATCGCCGCCGGCGCGACGGTGATCTCCGATGTCCCCGAAGGCATGGTCATGGCCGGCAATCCGGCCAAGTGCATTGGCCGCCGCCCGCTGGCCAAGCGGGTGTGGCATTTCCCCGATCTTTGGTACGACCCTTCCACCTTCACGCTCATCGACAACCCAGCCGGTGAAGCGCAGCCGCTTCCGCAAAATGAACCCTAGGAAAATCGTCATCATCGGCAACGGCAAGATGGCGGTCGATTGCGCGCAGATCATCCTGCGGGCGATTGAGGCTGGCGCGCGGGACTGGCAGTTGGCATTCGTCGCGATTGATAGCTCTCGCGGTGTCTCGACGGAGGCTCTGGAAAAGTTTTGCACAGACGCCGACCTGCCCTTTGCATGCGTCGCAAAAATCAACGCGCCCGATTTCCTCGAGCGGATGCGCGCTCTCGCGCCGGACCTTATTTTTAGCATCAATAATTTTCAGCTCATCCGTGAAGCCCTGCTCGCGGTGCCCGCGGGTGGCATCATCAATTTCCACAACGCGCCGCTGCCGAAATACGCAGGGTCGAACGCCTGCACCTGGGCGATCTATCATGGCGAAGTAACTCACGGAGTTAGCTGGCACTATGTCGATACTGGCATCGACAGCGGCGACATCATTGCCCAATCGCAATTTGAAATTCCCGACAACTGCACGGCCATGCGTTTGATTATGACCTGTCTGGTCGAAGGTGCCCGTCTTTTTGCAGCCACGCTGCCAGCCATTCTGCGCGGTGATGCTCCGCGGTTGCCACAGGATCGCGTTGAGCGGAGTTTTTTCCCGATGCGGGAGGCGCCGAACGCCGGGCGAATGTTACTGGATTGGGACTTCGCGACGTTGTCGCGCTTTGTGCGGAGTCTCCATTTCCATCCTTTCTGCAATGACGTGGCGTTTCCCACGATGGGTTGTGACGGGCGGTTTTTCCGGGTCGATGAAATTGCGCTCGTGGCCCCGGAGCGGCGCGGGGAGATTGGTGAAGTCCTTGAGATCACCGACCGCCTCTGCCATTTCCAATGCGGCGACGCTGTGGTCAGCCTCGCCAGGTTCCGAGACCTAGGAGGGCGTGCGCTAAAATTCCAGAACCTTGCAGATGACTACGCCGTGCGTCCTGGGTCGCTGCTTGCCGGAGTCGGCGGCAAATCCGGGACGCTGAGTTGCGGTCTGCAGAATTGAATCATCCATGAAAAATCCTACCGAAAGACTTGTTGAGGTTTTTGTCAGCGTCCTCGCGCTGCCACCCGGGACCGATCCCGCCAGCATCCGCCGGAGTTCCATTGCGTCGTGGGATTCGCTCGTTCAGATCACCTTGATCACGGCGGTCGAGACTGAGTTTGGCGTGATGTTCGATGCCGATGAGTACGCGACCATCACCTCCTGCGAGAGCGTGGCGGAGTTACTAAAGAAAAAAGGCCTCCTTTAACCGCCATGACCCTCACCGTTCCATTGCCTGCCGGCCTGACCGACGCGGATTTTGACAACCTGCAAAATCTCCTCGGTTATGTCAGCGCAGACGTCGTCAGTTTCCGCATCGACCGACCGGCGAGCCATGTGGAGCTTTCCGTTCGCGAGACGGCCGACCGTCAGAACCTCGAGGAAAAGATCGCGCAGCTCGTTCGGAAAGTGCGTCCGCTCAGACCGGGACAGAATGTTAGCAGCGTGGCGGATCGCCTCGCGGAAACCGCCCCCTGCAGTGAGGATGTCTTCCGGCAACTCGTCGAAAGACGCGAAGTCATCGAGCACGCACCGGGCATCTTTTCCCTCCACGGAAAGTTGCAACGCATGTTTCGGCGGCTCGATGAAAGCATGCGGCAATACGCGCTGGAACAGGGCGCGGAGGAAGTGACCTATCCGGTGACGATCCCGTTGGGCACCTTGCAGAAGAGTAAGTTCTTCTCGCATTACCCCCAGTTCGCGAACTTCATCTCCGTGCTCGAATCCGACACCGATAACATCTCCGCCGCCGCTAAGAAGCTGTCAGCCCCCGAAGCGCTCGATTTTTTGCAGCATCTGAAACTGCCCTCCTGCATGTGCCGGTCGGCGGGTTGCCTGCATGCCTATCCCTCGTATGAAGGCCAGGTGTTTGCCGCGGATCAGACGGTCTCCATCACGATGATGGGACGCATGTTTCGCAACGAAGCCGCCAACATCTCCGGCCTCGAACGCCTCCACGAATACAGCATGCGCGAGATTATTTTTCTCGGTTCGCCACAGTTCGTGCGCGCAGGGCTGGCCGGCTGCCTCGAGTGGTGCAAAGCCTATCTGCTGCATTTTGAAATGCAGGGTGTTATCCAGACGGCGAACGATCCCTTCTTTGCCGACAACCTCGCCGCGCTCCAGTTCTTCCAGCGGTCCGAGCAAAGCAAATATGAGTTCCGGCTGATTAATCCATTCACCGGCAACAGCATTTCCGCAGCCTCGGTCAACATGCACGCCGAGCACTTTTCCAAGGCCCATGACATTAAATTTCCCAGCGGCGACTATATCCAGACCGGCTGCTTCGGCGTCGGCTTTGAACGCATCCTTTTCCTGACCCTGGCGCAGTTTGGCTATGACGAGGCGAAGTGGCCGGCGGCGCTTCGGGAGTTTTACTTCGGACCCACGGTGCGTTCGCTGCCCTAAGATGAAATCACTCATTCAGCGTTGGAATGACCGGCTGGCACAATTGGAGTCGTGCGCGCAAGGCATCGTGCGTCTGCTGCGCACCGGCTTGCGGATGCAGGAGGCGCTCGGGCGGATCGAGGCGCGGCAGCTCGCGGCGCTCGGGGCGAGCGAGCTTTCCGCGAACGAGTTCCAAGTACACTCGCAATGGGGCGAGGATGGCATCTTGCAACATCTGCTGCGGCATGTGCCGGTGGCGCGGAAAGTTTTCGTGGAGTTCGGAGTCGAGGATTACACCGAGGCGAACACGCGTTTCCTGCTGACGCACGATAACTGGAGCGGTCTGATTCTCGATGGCAGCGGGGATAACATGCGTGCGGTGATGCGCGATCCGATCTACTGGCGGCATAACCTCAAGGCGGTGCCGGCCTTTGTGACCCGCGAGAATATCAACGGCCTATTGCGCGAGAACGGGCTGACCGGTGAGATAGGTCTGCTTTCGATCGACGTGGACGGCAATGACTACTGGATTTGGGAAACTATCGACGCGGTCAATCCGGCCCTCGTCGTCGTGGAATACAACGCGCGGTTCGGGCCGGAGCGGGCGGTGACGGTGCCTTATGATCCGACCTTTGTCCGGGCGAAGGCGCATCATTCGATGATCTATTACGGGGCTTCGCTCGCGGCGCTCGTCGCGCTCGGGCGGCGCAAGGGCTACGACTTCGTCGGCGCGAACAGCGCGGGAAACAATGCGTTCTTCGTCCGGCGGGATTTGCGTCCGGCCACGCTTCCCGCGTGCTCGGCGGCGGAAGGTTACATGCCCTGCCAGTTTCGCGAGTCACGCGATGAGAGTGGCAGATTGGTTTTCCTTTCCGCAGCGGAAGAGGCCGCGATTCTCTCGCAGTTGCCGCTCGCGGAGATCCCGCAATGAAGACCGCCCTTATCACCGGCGTGGCGGGTTTTCTTGGCCGCTATGTGGCGCGGCATTTTGTGAAAGAGGGCTGGCGCGTGGTCGGGCTCGACGACGTGCCGCCGGAAAATGTGCAGCTTAGTTCGGTGGCCTTTCACCGGATGCAGTTGCCCAGCACGGCGCTCGCGGAATTGCTGCACGCGGCCCCGCCGGATGTCTGCGTCCACTGCGCGGGACGGGCTTCGGTGGGTTTGTCGATGAGTGATCCGGCGTCCGATTTCCGTGGCAATGCGGCGCTGACTTTCGAGTTACTCGATGCGCTCCGGCAGCACGCGCCGCAGTGCCGTTTCGTGTTACTTTCGAGCGCGGCGGTTTATGGAAATCCCGCGACTCTGCCGGTGGCCGAGGATCATCCCATCGCGCCGCTCTCGCCCTATGGCTATCACAAGCGGCAGGCCGAACTGCTCTGCGAGGAATTTTCCCGCATCTACGGACTGCCGACTGCGAGTGCCCGGATTTTCTCGGCTTACGGGCCGGGGCTGCGGCGGCAGGTGGTGTGGGATGTGTGCGAAAAAGTTCTTACTACCGGGCGGCTCACGCTCCACGGCACCGGCGGCGAAAGCCGGGATTTCATTCACGCGGCGGACATTGCGCGGGCGCTGTTTCTCATCGCCGGAAAGGCCCCGTGCGCGGGCGAGGTCTATAACCTCGCGAGCGGACGCGCGGTGACCATCGACGAACTCGCCGCGATCGTGCTCGCCGCCCTCGGCTCGCGCGTGGAGCCGGTTTTCAACGGGACGGCGACACCGGGAGATCCGCTGCATTGGCGCGCCGACATCGCGAAGCTGGGCGCGCTCGGCTTCGCGCCGGCGATTTCGCTGGAGCAGGGTGTCCGCGCTGTCGCCTCATGGTGTGCTGCGGAGCTATCGAGCGCATGAAGCCGCCGCTGCGCATCGGTCTGATCATGCAGGGCGGCACCGGCTGGATGGGCGGTGCCGAGTACATCCGCAATCTCATCCTCGTCTGCAGCCATCTGCCCGCCGAGGAGCGCGCAAAGTTTGAGCTGAGCCTGATCAGCGGGTCGCCGCTGGATCCGGGATTTTCCAGGCACGGCCTCGACCATACTTACGAACTTTCCGCCGCCCTGCCTCCGGCCACGTTCGCGAATCGCCTCCGCTGGCTGCTCGATCGCCGGCTGCTCGGCCAGCGCAACTCGCGCTTCGTCGGATTTGCCGCCGGACGCTTCGATTTTCTCTACCCGCTGACCTATGACAATCAGCACAACATCCAGGTCTCGCTGCCGATCGGCGCGGCGCTGGGTGCGTGCCGCTGGGCGGGATGGATTCCCGATTTTCAACACCGCTTCATGCCCGCGCTTTTCACCGCGCAGGAACTTGCCAAACGCGACGCCGGCATCAGCGCACTCGCCGACGATGCGCGGACCATCGTCTTCAGCAGCGAAAGCGCCGCCGCGGATTTCCGCACTTTCCATCCGCACTCGGCGGCGAAGCTGGAAGTGCTGCGCTTTCACACCTATCCCGATGGGTCATGGTTTGAAGGTGATCCCATCGCCGTGCAGCGGCAGTTTCATCTACCCGGGCGCTTCTTCCTCGTGAGCAATCAATTCTGGCAGCACAAAAATCACGCGATGCTTTTCCAGGCGCTGGCTCTCCTGCGCGCCCGCGGCGTCGAACCCACGGTGGTCTGCACCGGGCATCCCGCGGATTTTCGCAGCAAGGATTACTTTAACACCCTCCTCCGCCAGCTCCACGAACTCGGTGTCGCCGCGCAGGTTCGTCTCCTCGGTCTTATCGCGCGCCACGAGCAGATTCAGCTCATGCGTTCCGCGCTCGCTGTCGTGCAGCCGTCGCTTTTCGAGGGCTGGAGCACCGTGGTCGAAGATGCGCGGGCGCTTGGAAAGCCGGTGATCTATTCCGACATCGCCGTGCATCTGGAGCAGAATCCACCGGGCGGTGTCTCCTTCCAACGCGACTCGCCGGAAAGCCTCGCCGAGCGGCTCGCGGAGTGGTGGCAGACGCTTCCGGCCGGGCCCGACCTTGCGGCCGAAAGCGCGGCTCGCGCCCGCGCGGTCGAGGCGGCACTGACTTACGCGCGCCGGTTTTGTGAAATCGCCAGCTCGGCCGCATGAGCCACGTTACTCCACGAATTACGGTTGTTACTCCGTCTTACAATCAGGCGGCGTTTCTCGAAACGACGATCCAGAGCGTGCTCGGCCAATGTTATCCGAACCTCGAATACATCATTATGGACGGCGGCAGCTCGGATGGCAGTGCGGCGCTGATCCGGAGTTATCAGGGCTCACTGACCCATTGGGTATCGGAACGCGACGGGGGACAGGCCGACGCGATCAACAAAGGCTTTGCGAGGGCGACAGGGGAAATCCTTTGCTGGTTGAACAGCGATGACTTTTACCTGCCGGGAACGCTCCATCGGATTGCGGAAATCCTCGGCCCGAAAACCGGCGGACCGGCGCTCGCTTATGGCGGCAGTCTTTTTTTCCGCGAGGACAGCTCCGAGGCCAAAGTCCGGCGGGCGCGGGCGCATGACCCGGAGTTTTTGAAAATTCAGGACTACATTCTTCAGCCGAGTTCTTTCTGGACCGCGGCGCTGTGGCGGCAGTGCGGCGCGCTGGATGCCACGCTGTCGTTTGGTTTCGATTGGGATTGGTTTTTGCGCGCGTCGAAGCTCACGGATTTCATCCCGGTCGAGCACCTCCTCTCCGCCTACCGGATGCACCCCGGCCACAAATCCGGCTCGGGTGGCGGCCGGCGGCGCGAGGAACTGGTCGAGGTGGCGCGACGGCATGCCCGCCCGGAACAGGCCCAGGCTTACGAATTCCTCAGCAGCCATTGGGCAGCCGTGCAGCAGTGCCTGAAACGGACTGCCATGTTCCGGCGTTTGCGCATGCCTTTCGCCCCGACGCTGGCGCGGTGCGCCACGCCCGGGATGTGGCATTTCCCCAGCAATGTCACCGCTGATGAGCTGGAAATCTGCCGCCATATGCTGACGGATATTTGAGAGACGATCCCATGTCGAAGCCATTGATTTCCATTGTTACGCCATCCTTTAACCAAGGAAAATTCCTGCGCGCGGCGATGCGTTCCGTGCTCGATCAGCAGGAGGTCGCGCCTGAATACATCGTCATGGATGGAGGCTCGACCGATGATAGCGTGGCGATCATTCGCGAGTATGAAAGCCGCCTGCACTATTGGACGAGCGCGCCGGACGGCGGTCATTACGCGGCGATCAACGAGGGCTTTTCCAAGTCCACCGGCGAGATCATGGCGTGGCTGAATTCCGATGACCAATACACCCCGTGGGCGCTCTCCGTCGTCGCCGAAATTTTCGGCGCATTTCCCGAAATCGAATGGCTCACAACCCTCTTTCCCATGCGCTGGGACGAACGCGGGCGGGCGGTCCGGTGCAGTCGGCGGCGCGGTTTCAGCCGGGCGGCTTTTCTGGCGGGAGAAAACATGCCGGCGGGTGAGTGGTATCGCGACGGCTGCATTCAGCAGGAGACGACGTTCTGGCGGCGGTCGCTGTGGGAGCGCGCCGGCGGTGCGCTCGAGACCCGCTGGAAACTGGCGGCAGACTTCGACCTATGGGCGCGCTTTTTCAAACACGCGGAGCTTTATGCGGTCGAAACGCCGCTCGGTGGATTTCGCCGGCACGGGGATCAAAGGTCGAGCCTGCTCCGTGAGACCTATGAGCGGGAATCCGGGGAGATTCTGCGGGCTGCGGGAGGAAACGTCCCCGGCCGATGGCGCTCGGCCCTTCGCTCCAATGTCGCGAGGCATCTGCCGGGACCACTGCACCCGTGGGCTCATCATTGCGGGCTGCTGCATGCCGGCAGGGTCTGCACCTTTCTCAGTGCCGATAAGGGATGGAAGATTGCTTCGGTGCTTCATTAAGTGTCGGCCTGTCAGCCATGCCAAACGTGATTTTCGCACCCATCCGCATAGGACTGATGCCTGCCATTGAGTAATGGCCGAGCGGATTACTGACCAGATGCAGCTTCGAGTAACACCCGGAAACACCCCGAGGACGGACACTCGGGTGGTCTTCGCCTTTCGAGGAGGGCGAAAG